>SKTN01000210.1 GCA_007117945.1 Nitriliruptoraceae bacterium
CTGTCCAGGACCTGCTGCGCGGTGCTGGCGGCGTCGTCCGGTGTGCGCCCGGTGAGCTCCAGCGCCGCCGCGGTCAGCTCCAGGCTCAGCTCCCGCAGCCGTCCCCCGCGCCGGCCCGCCAGCACCTCGATGGCGGCCCCGACCTCCAGGGCGTTGCCGATCGCGTCGCTCAGCGGCTGGGACATGTCGGTGACCAGGGCGCCGGTGCGCCGGCCCCGGGCGGTCCCGATGCGCACGCACAGCGCCGCCAGGGCGTGGGCCTCCTCGGGTGCACGGAGGAAGGCACCGTCGCCGAGCTTGACGTCCAGCAGCACGTGGTGGGCGCCACCGGCCAACTTCTTGCTCATCACGCTGGAGGCGATCAGGGCCGTGGAGGCCACCGTGGCGGTCACGTCCCGCAGGGCGTAGAGCCGCTTGTCGGCGGGCACGAGGTCGGCGGTGGCGGCGGCCACGGCCAGACCGACCTCGGCGACCTGGGAGGTCAGCTCCTCGGCGGTGAGGTCGACCCGGAAGCCGGGGATCGCCTCCAGCTTGTCCAGGGTCCCACCGGTGTGGCCCAGCCCACGACCCGACAGCTTGGCGAGCTGGCAGCCCGCGGCGGCCAGCATCGGGGCCACGATCAGGGTGGTGGTGTCCCCCACCCCGCCCGTGGAGTGCTTGTCCACCGTCGGTCCCTCCAGGGCGGAGAGGTCCACGGTGTCCCCGGAGGCCAGGAGCACGTCGGTCAGGGCGATGGCCTCCTCGTCGGTGAACCCGCGGATCACCCCGGCCATCAACAGGGCCGCCATCTGGGCGTCGTCGACGTCACCGTCGAGGTAGGCGTCCACGAGCTGGGCGAGCTCCTCGGCGCGCAGCGCCCCGCCGTCGCGTTTGCGCGCGATCAGCACCGGTACCTCCAGGCGGGGGCCCGCCACCACCGGTGTGTCGGACCCGTGCCCTGCGGTCATGCCTGCTCCTGTGCGGTACCGATCGCGCTGCCGTCGCCCCGCGTCACGGCCTAGGCCCCCGAGCGCGGGTGGGTGCGACGGTACACCTCGGCCAGTGCCTGGCGGCTGACCAGGGTGTAGATCTGGGTGGTGGTGACGCTGGCGTGACCGAGGAGCTCCTGGACCACGCGCACATCCGCGCCGCCGTCGAGCAGGTGGGTCGCGAAGCTGTGGCGCAGGGTGTGGGGCGAGACGCGGTCGCCGAGCTCCACCCGTTCGGCGTGGGCGGTGATCAGCTTCCACGCGCCCTGGCGGGTCAGCCGGCCCCCGCGGGCGTTGAGGAACACCGCGGGGCCCTTCGGCCGCACGCCGGGACGCCCCTGCACCAGCCAGGCGTCCATGGCTTCCGCCGCGGGCTCGCCGAAGGGCACCAGGCGCTGGTTGTCGCCCTTGCCGCGTACCGTGACCAGCCGCTCGATGGCATCCAGGTCGTCGACGTCCAGGCCGACCAGCTCGGAGATCCGCAGGCCCGCGCCGTACAGCAGCTCGAGCATCGCCCGGTCGCGCAGCACCAGGGGGCCGTCCCCCGTGGGCGCACCCAGCAGCCGTTCCACCTCGGCGAGCGACAGGGCCTTCGGCAGGGGGCGGGCGGTGCGGGGGGTGGCCAGCTGCGCGCTCGGGTCCTCGGGGGCGAGCTCGTCGTGGAGCAGGAAGCGGTGGTAGCCGCGCACCGCCACCACCAGCCGCGCGAGGCTGCTGGCGGCGTAGGGACGTCCGCTGCGCCCGGTCCGCTGCTCGCGCAGCCACACCAGGTAGGCCTCGAGGTCCTCAGGCCTGACGGTGGCGGGGTCGGAGATGCCGACATCGTCGAGGTAGCGGGCGTAGACGGCGAGGTCGCGGGCGTAGGCCCTGAGGGTGTTGTCCGCGAGCCCGCGCTCCGCGGCGAGGTGGGCGAGGTAGGCATCGCGGTGGGCCAGCTCGGGTGGCGTGGCCACCTCGCCGGTGTGGCGCTCGCCCCCACCCGCCGGGTCGGGACCGGTGTCCGGGCCGGCGCTCACCCCTCCAGGCGGCTGTGGGCCAGCAGCAGCCCCACCACGGTCTTGGCGTCGGTGATCTCGCGGTCGTGGACCGCAGCCACGGCGTCCGCCAGGGGCAGGGACACCACCTCGAGGTGGGCCTCCTCGGCCTTGGCGCGGAAGCCGTCGGGCGCGTCGGCGGGCTGCAGCTCCCGGCCGAGGTAGAGGTGGGTGACCTCGTCGGTCCACCCGGCGGAGTTCCAGAAGACCGTCAACGCCGTCAGCGACCCGGCCCGCATACCGAGCTCCTCGATCAGCTCCCGCTGGGCGGTCTCGGCGGGCTCCTCGCCATCGACGTCCATCAGGCCGGCGGGCAGCTCGACCATGGGTCGGCCCACGGGTTGGCGGTACTGGTGCAGCAGCAACACCCGCCCGTCGGGGGCGATGGGCACCACGCCCACGGCCGCGGGGCGCTGCACGACCTCGCGCTCGACCTCGTCACCGTCGGGGGTGCGCACCGTGTCGATACGCACGCGGGAGAAACCCTCGTAGGCGGTGCGGCTGCTGACCGTCTCGAACCATGCGGCGCTCATGCCTGCCCTCCGACGCCCACGCGGGTCGCGGCGTCCAGCTCACCGGCCGTGGGTTCGTCGAGCTCCACGGGCAGCCGGCCCGAGGCCTCACGCTGGTGCTGGAGCCCCGCGCGCACGAACCCGACGAACAGCGGGTGGGGCCGGTTGGGGCGGGACTTGAGCTCCGGGTGGGCCTGGGTGGCGACGAAGAAGGGGTGGTCCTCGAGCTCGATGAACTCCACGAGCCGCTCGTCGGGCGACAGGCCGGGGAACCGCATCCCGGCCGCCTCCAGCTGCTCGCGGTAGCGGTTGTTGACCTCGTAGCGGTGGCGGTGCCGTTCGGTGATCACCGGCTCGTCGCCGTACAGCGCACGGACCTTCGAGCCCTCGGCCAGGCGGGCCGCGTAGGTGCCCAGCCGCATCGTGCCCCCCTTGGCGGTGACCTCGCGCTGATCCGGCATCAGGTCGATGACCGGGTGCGTGCAGCCCTCGTCGAACTCCGAGGAGTGGGCGTCGGCCAGGCCCGCCTCGCCGCGGGCGAACTCGATCACCGCGGACTGCAGCCCCAGGCACAGGCCGAGGAAGGGGACCTCATGGCGTCGTGCCCACCCGATCGCGGCGATCTTGCCCTCCACCCCGCGGATGCCGAAGCCACCGGGGACCAGCACGCCGTCCACGCCGGCCAGCAGCCGGCTGACGCGCTCCTCCACCTCGGCGTCGGTGGCGTCCTCCGGCCCGGCGAGGTCGTCGGAGGCGATCCAGCGCAGGTCCACCTCGGTGCCCGTGGCCAGCCCGCCGTGGCGCAGCGCCTCCACCACCGACAGGTAGGCGTCGGGGAGGTCCACGTACTTGCCGACGATCGCGACGGTCACCCGGTCACGGGCGGCGTGGACCTGCTCGACCAGCCGCTCCCACTCCGTGAGGTCGGGCTGCACCCGGGGCAGGCCGAGGCGGCGTACCACCACCTCGTCGAGGCCCTCGTCGCGCAGGAGCAGGGGCACCTGGTAGAGCGAGCTCGCGTCCACGGCGCTGATGACCGCCTCGAGGTCGACGTCGCACTGCATCGCGACCTTGCGGCGCAGCTCCTCATCCAGCGGCCGGTCACTGCGCAGCACCAGCACGTCGGGCTGGATCCCGATGGAGCGCAGCTCCCGCACGGAGTGCTGGGCGGGCTTGGTCTTCAGCTCCCCCGAGGCGGCGATGAAGGGCACCAGGGCGCAGTGGACGTAGAGGAGGTTGTCACGGCCCACCTCGGAGCGGAACTGGCGGATCGCCTCGAGGAAGGGCAGCCCCTCGATGTCGCCGACGGTGCCGCCGACCTCGACGATGACCACGTCAGCACCGGCGTCGTCGGCCACGGCCCGGACGCGGTGCTTGATCTCATCGGTGATGTGGGGGATCACCTGGACGGTCTTGCCGAGGTAGTCGCCGCGGCGCTCCTGCTCGATCACCGACAGCCAGATCTGCCCCGAGGACACGCTAGAGCCGCGGTGGAGGTTCTCGTCGATGAACCGCTCGTAGTGACCGAGGTCGAGGTCGGTCTCCCCGCCGTCCTCGGTGACGAACACCTCACCGTGTTCGAAGGGGTTCATCGTGCCGGGGTCGACGTTGAGGTAGGGGTCCAGCTTCTGCAGGGTGACCTTGAGCCCGCGGGCCTTCAGCAGCCGACCGAGGGACGCGGCGGTGATCCCCTTGCCGAGCGCCGAGGACACCCCTCCCGTGACGAAGATGTAGCGGACTGCACGTTCCACCGACACGAACGCTCCTTCGCGGGTACGCGACCGGTTGCGCGACCGGGCACGCCGCTGCAGGCAGCGGTGCGTGGCCGGTGCCCTGCGCGGCGCGGACCGCCGTGTGCGGTCCGTCCGACCGTAGCGTCCATGTGGCCCGCGACCAACGTCCCCCGGCGGTCGCGCACTCAGCTCGCCCGGCGCTGCTGCGCCGTGGTGAGCAGCGCACGGGCGTGTTCCCGGCCGGCGTCGGCGGTGGCGTCCCCGCCGAGCATGCGGGCGAGCTCGCCGACGCGGTCCTCCTCGGCGACCCGCCGGGCGGTGGTCACCGTGCGCCCACCGGACAGGCCCTTCTCCACCACGTGGTGGACGTCGGCGAAGGCCGCGAGCTGGGCGAGGTGGGTGACGCACAGCACCTGGCGGCGACGGTCCCCCGCCGCCAACCGTGCGAGCTTCTCCCCCACCTGCAACGCCGTGGCACCGCCGATGCCCGCATCCACCTCGTCGAACACCAGCACCGTGGCGTCGTCCACGTCGGCCAGGGCGACCTCGATGGCCAGGGACACCCGTGAGCGTTCCCCTCCCGAGGCCGCCTGGGCCAGGGGCCTGGGCGGTTCGCCGGGGTTGGGGGCCAGCACGAAGGTGATGCGGTCGGTGCCGTGGGCCGTGGGTGGCTGGTCGGTGACCTCCTCCACCTCGACGGCGAAGCTCGCGTGGGGCATGCCGAGGTCGGCGAGGTGGCCGTCCACCACCTCGGCGAGCCGCTCGGCGGCGGTGACCCGGCCCCGGTGGACGTCGGCGGCGGCGGCGTGGAGCGCAGCCTCGGCCTCCTCCACCTGGGCGGCCAGGGTGCCGGCGTCGGCGTCGTCGGCCTCCAGCGCGGCGAGGCGTTCCCGGGCGGTGTCGGCGTAGGCGAGCACGTCGGCCACCTCGGCGCCGTACTTGCGCTGTAGGCCGGCGAGCAGGTGTTGGCGCTCCTGGAGCTCGGCCAGGGCAGCGGGGTCGGCGTCGATCGCCTCGCCGAGGTCGCGGACATCGGCGCTGAGCGCGCCGAGCTCCTCCGCCAGTGCCACGGCGCGGTCGGTCAGGGCGGCGAGCTCCGGGTCGTCGACGTCGATGCGGCGCAGCGCCGCAACGGCAACGCCGACGGGCTCGCCGGCGCCGTCGCTGGACAGGGCCGCGCTGGCCTCCGCCGCGGCCTGCTGGATCGCCTCCGCGTGGGCGAGGCGGTCGATCGCGCTGGCGAGCTGCGTGTCAGCCTCCGGGTCCAGGCCGGCGCCGTCGATCTCCCCGACCTCGAAGCGCAACCGGTCGAGCTCGCGGGCCCGCTCACGGGCGTCGTCCTGGAGCCGTGCGTGGCGTGCGGCCAGCTCCCGCCACCGCTCGTGGGCAGCCTGGTAGGCCTCCAGGGACCGGGCGTGGGGGTCGCCGGCGTAGCGGTCGAGGAGGTGGCGCTGGACCTCACTGCGGGCGAGGCGGACGTGCTCGTGCTGGGCGTGCACCTCCACGTGGGCGCCGAGCACCTCCGCGAGGGTGGACACCGGGACGGGTCGCCCGTCGAGCCGCGCGCGGGACCGGCCCTCCGCCGGCACCTCCCGGGCCACGATGAGGGGTTCGTTGGCGGCACCGAGGTGGTCGTGGGCCTCCGGGGGGCGGGGTGCGACCACCGCGTCGACGGTGGCGGCGGTGGCCCCGCTGCGCACCAGGGAGCTGTCGGCACGAGCGCCGAGCAGCAGCTGCAGCGCGGTGACCAGCATGGTCTTGCCCGCGCCGGTCTCCCCCGTGACCACGGTCAGACCGGGGGCGAGGCGCAGCTGGGCGTCCTCGATGACGCCCAGGCCCCGGATGTGCAGTTCCTCGATCACGCCGCCGAGCCTACCGCCGGGGGGCGCCGGGCCCGGCGGCGTCGCCGGGGCTGTGGACAGCCCGGCGCCGGAGCCCGCCGCGGGGTGCGGCGCGCGGGACCCTCGTGGGCCGCGCGGTGCCGTGCATCGCGCGGGATGGCGCACTCCTGGGCTCACGCCCAGGTACCGACCACCTCCGCACCCGCTACCCCGCCGGCACGCCGCGGGGTGGTCGTTCCCTGGGCTCACGCCCAGGGAACGACCACCGCAGGTCCGCCCCCGCCAGCCCCGGACCAGCGAGCCTCAGCGCAGGCCGAACTTGCGGCGCACCAGGGTGGGGAAGTCGGTCAGCCCCACGCGGGCGAGACGCACCGGCGCGCCCGCACCGATCACCGTCACCGAGGAGCCCGGCGGCAGCTCGATGGGCTCACGGCCGTCGCAGGAGGCCAGCCCGGGGGCCTGGTCCTCGAGCAGGTCGACGCGCACCGCCTCCTCCGGGGCCGCGACGACGGTGCGGTCGAAGAGGCTGTGGGGCGCCACGGGCACGACCAGGGTGGCCGCCACCCGCGGCGAGACGATCGGGCCTCCGGCGGACAACGCGTAGGCGGTCGAGCCCGTCGCCGTGGCCAGGATCAGCGCGTCGGCGCCCACGCGTGCGAAGAAGGTGCCGTCGATGTGGACGTCGGTGAGCAGGAGCCGCTGCCGCGCCGTCTTCTCCACGGCGACCTCGTTGAGGGCCCAGCTCGAGGCGACCGGTTCGCCCTCGGCGTCGTGGACGTGCATCGTGAGGGTGTCACGCTCCTCCACCCGGTACTGCCCCGCCGCCACGGCCCGCAGCGCCGGACCCAGGTCGTGGCTCTCCACCTCGGCGAGGAAGCCGAGGCGGCCGAGGTTGACCCCGAGCACGGGCACACCGGCGTCGCGGCACAGGTGGGCGGCACGCAGGAAGGTGCCGTCCCCACCGAAGGAGATCGCCAGCTCGATGTCGGCCGCCAGCTCATCGGGCGCGACCAGGGGCCCGAGGTGGGCGAGGTCCGCGTCGATGTCGTCGGAGCCTCCACCCACCGTGGCCACCACCTCGACGTCGAGCTGCTCGAGGATCCGCGACGCCTCCAGCGCCGCCTCCCGGGAGGCGGGCCGTCCCGCGTGCACCACCAGACCGACCTTCACTGCGACCTCCGGCGCCGGTCGGCCCCCTCCTCGACGGCGGTGTCCAGGAGGTGACCGGGGGGGACGTCAGGTCCCGGCGCGGGTCCGAGGTGTAGCAGGAACTCGACGTTGCCCTTGCCTCCGAGCAGCGGCGAGGCGGTGGCACCCCGCACCGCCCAGCCGGCCCCTACCGCCGCGTCGGCGACGCGTTGCAGCGCGCGGCGCCAGATCACCGGGTCACGAACGATGCCGCCCTCACCGACGTCGCCGCGGCCGGCCTCGAACTGGGGCTTCACCAGCAGCACGGCCTCCGCATCCTCGCCCAGCAGCGCGAGCAGCCCGGGGAGCACGATCGCCAGGGAGATGAAGGAGAGGTCGGCCACGAGCAGATCGGGGCGCGGCTGTGGGATGTCGTCGGCGACGAGGTCGCGGACGTTGGTGCGCTCGGAGAGCACCACCCTCGGGTCGGTGCGCAGGGACTCGTGCAGCTGGCCGTAGCCGACGTCGTAGGCCAGGACCCTGACCGCGCCCCGCTGGAGGAGGCAGTC
>SKTN01000053.1 GCA_007117945.1 Nitriliruptoraceae bacterium
CGCGTGAGGGGAACGGTCACCTCTGTGCCGTGGCCGCGCGTCAACACCGGGTGGGACTGGGTGCTGACGAAGTCCCCCGCGCTGATGGCACCACTCCCTTCGACGTCGATGTGCACGCGCACCGAGTAGGACGCGCGGAGGTCGGGCTCGGGGACGTCGATCGTGACGCTGCGCAGCTCCTCCGGGTCAGCTGGCGTGATGCGCCGATCGCTGACCCGTGTGGCACGCAGGTCGGCGGTCGAGACGTCCTCGACGATGATGCGAGCGGTCCTCGTCACGGCCGGGGGCGGCTCGGGGAACTCGATGTGCACCGTGATCTCGGGCACGGGTCAGCTCCCGTGGACGGCAGTGGCGCCGGCCCGCACCGGTGTCGTGCCTTCGGCCAGGGTGCGCGCCACCGCAGCGGTGATCGGTTGGCGGGTCCGTTGCTCCACGAAGCGCCACTGCCCGGCGGTGTTGACCTCGAGGAAGACGTGCTCGCCCTGCGGCGTCAGCCGGAGGTCCACGGCTCCGTACACGAGCCCGAGGCGCTCCAGCAGGGCCCGCAGGCGCTGCTCGACCTGCGCGGGCAGGGTCGTGGGCTCGACCTGGGCGCTCGCGAGATCCATGCGGAAGTCCACGGGATAGGCGTCGTGGCGGGAGCGGATCGCCGCGGCGAAGCAGTGCTCACCCACGATGGTGACCCGCAGGTCGGCCTGCGCCGGCACGTACTCCTGGAAGATCACCGGCGCGACCTGCACGTGCGCGAGCAGGGCGAGCTCGTCGGGGCGAAGCAGCCGGGTCTCGCGCCACTGCTCAGGAGTGGCTGAGAAGCACTTGTAGGCCGTCGGCTGCGGCCTGCGTTCGGCGATGAACGCCTTGGCTTCGTCGGGGTCGTTGGTGATGGCCGTCCGCGGGATGCGCAGGCCGACGTCCTCGGCGACCCGCAGTTGATGGGCCTTGTAGGCGGCAGCCCGGTCGCGAGCCGGCTCGTTGACCCAGAAGGCATCGACCGTGGTCCACAGGCCGTGCAGCGCCTCCACGCACTCGTTGTAGGTGAACGGCGCTTCCTCCGCCGGCACGTCCGGATCGAGCTCGATCGACCGGGCCCGTCGCCACCACACCGTGGACACGGCGCCGAGGTCGATCGTCCGGCCGTGCTGGTCCCGCAGGCGCAACGAGGCGCCGGTGGGGTCGCCGTATCGCAGCACCACCGAAGCGTGCTGCGGGAACGAAGCGACGTCGAACAGCACGGCCGGCACGGCCAGGCGGTCCAGCTCAGCCAGGACCGCGCCGGCGTGATCGTCGTCGGCATGGGACACGACGAGGATCACCGACGTCCGCTCCTCGGTGCCTGCTCGAGCTCCGTACGGAGCTGCTGGCGGACCGCGGCGAGCCGCTCGTGCGTGGCGGCGAGCTCGCTTGCCCGACCGCTCGCGTGGCCGGCGATCGCGTGGAGATCGGCGAGGTGGCGCTCCGAGGCGGCCACGAGCTCCTCGACCCGCTCGACCTCTGCGGCGAGGTCGCCGGGTGTGGCGTCCTGCCGCGTGGCAGCCGGACCCGTCTGGGCGTGGTGCGGGGTGGCGAGCACGAACGGGGAGCGCGAACCGTCGGGCCGCTGACCGGTTCGCAGCCGACGGACATCCGGAGGGCGTATCCCCGGGTCGTCGTCGACGACCTTGTGCTTCTCGTCCTCACGTGGGTGTTTGTCGTGGATCGGGTTCTTGTCGCGCCCAGCCGTCTTGTCGTCCGTCGGGTTCTTGTCGTCAGACGGGCGCTTACCGGTGTCGGCGTACATCTCCTCCGCGGCGAGGATGTCGCCCTCGCTGAGACCGTCGCGCTGTCCGATCTCGACGACGCCCTTGGCGTCAGGCGTGATCGTGTCCTCGCCGTTCTTGCTGAAGGCCGAGCGGGGGTAGTGCATGATCGAGTCGTAGTCGTAGCGCCCTATGTCGTCGCCATCGCTGATGTGCTGGTCGAAGTTGTGCTGCGCGTCCTCCTGGATGTTGTCCCAGTGGATGGTGACGAAGCAGTCCCGGTCCTCACGGCTCTGCTCGTGCCACAGCCCGATCGCGTGGCCGATCTCATGGATGGTGTTCCCCAAGGAACAGCCATCGGCCAGATTCACGTACTGCTCGCCGTCCTGACGCCGACCGACCTGCGCCGAACACCCCGAGCCGGGACGGAACTTGACGTAGTCGGGGTACTGGCTCGCGTTGGCGTCCGTGCGTTCGATGAACCGCAGACTGGTGTGTTCCTCCCAGTGCTCGATCGCGTCGGTCACCCGCTGCTTGTTCGGCAGGTCGTCGTCGATCACGTAGGGCACCTCGCCATCGGGCCAGCGGTACTCGTCGCCGCTGATGGCGACCGCCTGCGGCACGAACTCGCCCCGACGCAGCTCCTCCTTACGGACCGCGGTGAAGCGCTCCACCTCCTCGACCGGGCCGAGCAGGATGTCGCCTTCAACGACGGCCATCCCGTCGACCACCGAGTACTGGACCGGCTTGGCGGAGAACGTGGCGCCGTCGATCAACGCCGTGCCAACCTGTCGAGAGGCTCGAAACTCCCCCTGACCCGTGCTCTCGCTTCCGGTCTCGGTTCCATCCGTCATGAGCAACCTCCTTGCTCCTGCGCGGCGTCCGAGGCGTCCAAACCCCGGTTTCAGACGCACCGAAACGCAGGACCGGGCACCGAAACACAGCAGCCAGCGGGCGTCAAGCGCCCCGGGCGACGTCCCGGAACACGCCACCGTTGGACCGGCGCTGGCAGGCGAACCCACCGGACGAGCGCCGCGGCACGAGGTGTCGAACGCAGGTCCTGTGGACGCACACGGAACCGTGCTGCGTGCGGCTGAGCCTGGGATCGACGTCTGTGGCCAGGGAAGCCGGCGTCGTGCACCTCAGGCTGCGCAGCCACCTCACCCCGCGGCCCAGCGGGCACTCGCCCAGGGCGAGACCGTGGGGACGATGACGCAACGGTGGACAGCGGCAGCGTCACCGGCGGATACTGCAGCTGTCGCCGACGCCGCGAGGGTCCGCATGTATCAGCAGCGTTCCCGTTCGGGTCGGCTGTCTCCCGAAGCGCCCTGGCGGCCCGAGGTGGAGGCCAGACCCTTCGAGATCGGGGCAGAGGATGGCTACGCCGTCGTCGACGACCTCGAGGACGGGGAGGCTGTGGTGGTCGTCACGCCATGGCCCTGGGTCGATGCTGCCGGGCGGTTGGTGTTCGAGGAGGCGTCGGACCGCCTGGAGATCTCGTCGGATGAGCTGCAGGAGGCGGTGAATGTCGCGAGGCAGGCTGCAGGCCAATCGCCGTGGGACCGTCCCCTGCGCGTGGGCGACGTGTTCCTGCTGCCAGCGGACAGCTGGCGGGGCCTCCTGGCCGGTGCGGTCGAGCTGCGCCTGGTCGATGTCACCAAGCCCGCACGGGCTGTGGCGCACGCGGCGCTGCTGACCGCCGCCAACGCGGCACTGCGTGGGCCAGGTCCTGCGGAGCATGTCGATGACCTCGACGACAGCGACGTCACTGAGGCCGGGGGTGGCCGCGGTCGGTCGACACCCGCAAGCTCAGCGTGGCCGGAGGTCTGATGTGGCGGCACCGGCACCCATCCCATCCGAGCAGCTCGCGACGGGCGACCTGCTGGAGGAGTTGCGTGGCAGGCCCGAGGCCCTGGCGTTGTTCACCCTCAACGTCGGTGACGGCGATGCGCAGGTCGTGTTGCTCCCGACCGCAGAGCCGGATGGCGGGCCGCGGCGTGCCGTGGTGGTCGATGCGTACACGCGCAAGACCCTCGATCTGCTGACGGTGCTGACCGATGCCGGGTTGCTCGCCGGAGGCGACGATGAGTCGGACGTGGCGTTGGTGGTTGCGACCCATCCGCACCACGATCACATCGGTGCGATGGCGCCCCTGCTGCAGGAGTTCGGCACCCGGGTCGCGGAGTTCTGGGACCCGGGTTACTTCCACACCATCGGTGCGTTCCATCAGATGATGCGGGAGATCGAGGAGCGCCCGGACCTGCTGTACAGCCATCCGGCGAGCGGGTTGCGCCGCTGGATCGGCCGCACGGCGGTCACGGTGCTCGCACCATCGATCCACCTGCGGAACCGCTTCGACACCTACGGGGTGGCCCTCAACGACTCGTCCATCTCGCTGCGCCTGGATCATCCTGCCGCACGGGTCACGGTGCGTGACGACGAGGGGGCCGTCGTGGAGCAGCACGCGCGGGCGGCGTCGGTCGTGCTCGGCGGGGACGCGCAGACGCTGTCATGGTCCTACGTGCTGACCGACTTCCCGTACCTGATGCGGTCGAACTCACCGAGCGCCGAGGCGATCGCGGCCGCAACGGGCGACCGCGACCTGCTGCGTGCCCAGGTGTTCAAGGTGTCGCACCACGCGTCGAAGCGCGGTGTGAACCTGGAGTTGCTGGAGCGGATCCGCCCGCAGGTCACGGTGATCTCCTGCGGGCCGAACAGCTCGCGTTACCACTTCCCCCACGATCTGGCGCAGGAGATCCTGCGTGAGGCGCGGCAACCCCTGGCAGGCTCCGGTTCGGACCGCGCCTCCAAGGACTGGGAACTCAACATCTTCTACACCTCCGACACCGACACCGATGGGGTGGCGCTCGGCACCGTGGTGTCGGTGGTCGAGGAGGGTCGCCGGCCGCAGGTCTGGCGCCTGGGCGACGACCCGCCGCGCGAGCCTCGACTGTCGATCGCGCACCTCGCCGATGCGCGACGGCACGTGCGGGGGTGAGCCGGGGCGACGAGCACCCGAGGTGCCCGCCCATCGGCCCGCTCCCGTCGTGAGGTGGCGACGTTCAGGCCGGCGAGAGCGCGTCCGGATCGCCGCGTCGTCCTGTGGGCGACACCGGTGGTCATGTTCGCTCCTTCGCTCCGAGGACCACGAGGTACTCGGCCGGGAACTCCACGACCGGTCCTGACGAAGGGTCCAGCCGCTCGAACAGCGCGGTCAGGTCGGCCTCGAACGCGGGCCACCGACCCTCCTCCTCGGCGAGCTGCCGCGCGGTCGCGAGGGGGCCGAACAGGGTCGTGTAGCACTCGACCGCGGCCTCCACCGAGTCGTGGGTGATCGTCCAGCTCTCGCGAGCGAAGCGCAGCGTCAGACCGGTGCCCTCGAACAGCTCCCGCACGTCGTCCTCCTGGCCCCAGGCCAACGGCGGGTCGACGAAGGGCGGCGGAGCAGGCATGTGGGGCGCGGCGGTGCGGAAGAAGTCCCCCATCGCCCCCTCCGGGGTCCACGCCACGACGCCGAGCCGGCCACCCGGCCGCAGCACACGGGCGAGCTCGCCGGCCGCGATCTCGTGGCGTGGTGCGAACATGCAGCCGAAGCTCGAGAGCGCCACGTCGAAGCTCGCATCGTCGAAGGGGAGCTGTTCGGCGTCACCCTCCTGCAGTTCCACCTCTACGCCGGCCTGGTCCGCGCGCTGTCGTGCGACCGCCAGAAGCTCGGGTGTGAGGTCGAGGCCGGTCACGCGCCCGCCGGCCTGGGCAGCGGGGATGGTGGCGTTGCCCGTCCCGCAGGCCACATCGAGCACCGTGTCGCCCTCGCGGACCTCCGCGGCGCGGGAGAGGCGCGCCCCGACCGCGTAGAGGCCCTCCGTGCGCATCATCGCGTCGTAGTCCCCGGTGGCCCAGGTGTGCCGTTGCGTCTGCTGGTGGTCTAGGAGCTGTTGCATCCGGTGTCCTCCTCGTCGAGGGAGTACGAGGATGCGTTGCGCAGCCCCCCGGCGCGTCGCCTGTGCAGGCCGTGTTGTCGCGACGGTGGGCATGGCCTCCAGAGGCCATCCGCGCGTCACAGCAGCCCGAGACGGGTAGCGCTGGCGACGGCGGCGGCGCGGGTCGAGCAGCCCAGTCGGGTGTAGATGTTCGCGACGTGGCGGTGCACCGTGTGCTCGCTCAGCACCAGCCGTTCCGCCACCTCCTGATCCGACAGGCCCTCGGCGATGAGCTGCAGCACCTGGATCTGCCGCTCGGTGAGTGGCCGGCCGCCGGACGCCTGATCGCCGTCCTCCCCGAGCACGGCCTCCGCCCGTTCGCGCTCGACGGGCCGCACGTCGCCGAGGGCTGCCAGCGCCGTGCGAGCCTCGCGGCTGGCCGCCTCGGGTCGGCCTTGTGCCCGGAGCGCCTCCGCCAGCTCGACGCGCACCGCCGCCACCTCGAGGGGTGCTCCACAGCGCAGGAGCAGGTCGATCGCGTCCTCGAAGCGGTCGCAGGCGCGCTCATGCGCACCGGTTGCGCGGTCGATGCGTCCGGCGGCGACGTGCGCTGCGGCGCGCAGCGGCGCGGTCCCCACGCCGTCAGCGATCGCCTGCAGTTCCTCGGCGTGGGCGTCCGCCGCGGCCAGGTCACCGAGCGCGAGTTCGGCACGGACGAGGAGTTCGAGTGCATCGAAGCGCCGAGCCGTGTGGTCGGGTGGCAGCGTGCGCAGCATGCGCTGGAGCAGATCACGTGCACCGACTGGGTCGTCCCGATCGAGCTCGAGCGCCGCGAGCCCCCGGTGGGAGAGCGGGTGGGCCAGCGCCTCCTCGAACAGCGTGACGGCCTCGGTAGGCCGTCCCTGCAGCCTGCGGAGCTCACCGAGCCGCACGAGCGCCTCGGGTCGCCACGTCGGACGCCGGTCGGTGAGGGCGTCGACCGCGGCCACCAGCACACGTTCTGCGTCGTGGAGCCGACCACGCCACGCCAGGATCGCGCCGTGGTGCGCGCTGCACACCCCCCGCAGGAAGCGAGCGTTCGTGCGCTCGCTGAAGGCGGCGACCTGCTCGCACCACTGCGCGCCGCGGTCGTAGTCGCGTCGGTCCTCGCAGGCGGCGATGAGCAGGCAGCACGACCAGGCCGCGGGGACGAGGTTCTCGTACTCGCCGGCCACCGCGGCGGCCGCGGCCTCGCTGAGGCGCGTCAGGCCCGTGGCGGCGTCCCCGGAGCGCAGGCGTGCCACACCCTGGGTCGCGACGCCGAACATCTCGAGATCGGTCCGGCCGTGCCGCTGTCCGGCCTCGGTGGCCTCGGTGGCGCGGCGCAGCGCGAGCTCGAGGTCCCCACGGGTGAGCGCCGCATGCGCCTCGAAGACGGCCAGCCAACCCTGCTCCGGGCAGGGCTCGAGGTCGGCGGCGAGGCGTGCAGCGCGGCTGAACCAGCCCTCCGCGACCGCGGGTTCCCCCTTCAGCTCAGCGTGGTCGTCACCGAGCCACAGTGCCATGCGCGTCGCCCCGCGCGCGTCGTTCGCGTCGCGGTAGGCCCGGTAGGCACGTTCGCGGGCATCGATGCAGGCGTCGATGTCCTCGAGCCACCAGGCCGCCCAGCTCAGCCCCTCGAGCGCCTCGGCGCCGCCGCCCTCGCGTACCCCGGTGGCGAAGCTCGCCCGTGCCTGCTGCCAGTGGCCCTGTGCGAGCGCATCCCACCCTGCGGTCACCGCCTGGCTGGAACGTGGGACCTCGGTCATCGTCGGGATGGTAGTTGCTGACCTCCACGGCGCAGCCACTACCGCGAGCCGGTGTGCGTCGCTGCCACCCGGGCGTGGCCGCCTGGGTGGGCGTGACCGCGCGCGTCAGACCTGCAACGCGAGCAGCCGATCCAGGTCACCGTGGACCTCGAGCCCGGCGTTGGTGCCCACGCCTTCCAGGACCGTACGGCGGCGGCGATCGACGAGCCGGATCTCCAGTTCGGCCTGCATGGTCTCGCCGATCCGTCGCTCCATGCGTTCGCGGGTGGGACCGTGCAGCAGCCCGGCGCTGGCACGATGCGCGCTGATCTCCAACCGTGCGTGCCGATCGGCCAG
>SKTN01000238.1 GCA_007117945.1 Nitriliruptoraceae bacterium
CGTGGTCGCGCCCGCCGTTCGGCCTCGCGGTCGGCGACCACGGGCGTGACCCGACGCTCCCGCAGCAGGCGCCACGCCACCGCCGAGGGCACGGTGCCCACGGCCAGGCCGACGCCGCCGGCGCGCCGGGCCCGCTCCAGCACCACCTCCCGCGCGTGGTGGCGGGGGCTGCGCCGCTCCTTGTAGGCGGGGTTCGCCTCGTCGAGGATCACCGCCAGACCCAGCCGTGCCAGGGGCATGAAGGCCGCGCCGCGCTCCCCCACCACCACGCGGGCGTTCCCGGTCCTGGCCTCCAGCCAGCGGCGGTACAGCGCGCGCTTCGCCGGTCCGCCGCGCAGATCCACGGCCAGGTCACCGGCGGCGGCCACCACGGCGTCGGCGGTGGGCGAGGCCGGGTCGGGCACCAGCACGAGCACGTCGCGGTCGTGGGCCAGGGTCAGCTGGGTGAGCTCCGCGAGACGGGCCGCGACGTCCTCACCGGGCAGCGGCCGCCACAGGTAGGAGCCGCTGCCCGCCCGGAGGGCCTCCAGGAGGCCCGCGCCGCCGGCGCCGTACACCGACCAGGAGCTCGCCAGCCGTTCGGCGTCGGGTGCCGGGTCCGAGCTCGGCCGCGGCGCGTGGGGGTACCACCCGGCCGCGGCCGCGCGGCGCTCCACATCCACGGTGCGGTCAGGAAGGGCGTGACGCACCACGTCGGCCAACGGCGCGCCGAACCGCTCCGCCGCCCAGCGCAGGAGGTCGAGCTCACCCTCCTCCACCCAGCGGTGCTCCCCGAGCACCCGGGCGATCGGGCGCAGCCGGTGCTCGGCCACCTCGGTGTCGTCGGCGTGGCCCACCACCAGGCCCCGGACCCTGCGGCCGGCGAAGGCGACCTGGACGCGCTGGCCCACCACTACCTCGATGTCGTCCGGGACGAGGTAGTCGAAGGGGTGGTCGAGGTGGTAGGGCGCGACCTCGACGACGACGCGTGCGAGGCGGGGCACCGCGCCTAGCTGCCCACGGCCGCGCGCAGGTCGTCGGCCCGGTCGGTGCGTTCCCAGGTGAAGCGCGCGCCCTCCCGGCCGAAGTGGCCGTAGGCGGCGGTGTGGCGGTAGCCGGGCCGGCGCAGGTCGAGCGCGTCCACGATCGCCGCCGGCCGCAGGTCGAACACCTCGCGGACCCCGGCGAGGATGGCGGCGGGGTCCACCTGTTCCGTCCCGAAGGTGTCGATGCTCAGGCTCACGGGCCGGGCCACCCCGATGGCGTAGGCGACCTGGAGCTCCACCTTGGACGCCAGCCCCGCGGCGACGATGTTCTTGGCCACCCACCGGGTCGCGTAGGCGGCGGAGCGGTCCACCTTCGAGGGGTCCTTGCCGGAGAAGGCGCCGCCACCGTGGCGGGCCATGCCCCCGTAGGTGTCGACGATGATCTTGCGCCCCGTCAGGCCGGCGTCAGCCACGGGGCCACCGAGCTCGAAGCGACCCGTGGGGTTGACGAACACCTCGAGGTCGTCGGTGGCGATGTCGCCGGGCAGCAGGGGCCGGATCACGTGCTCCTCGACGTCGGGCCTGAGGTAGCCGAGATCGATGGCGGCCCGGTGCTGGGTGGACAGGACCACCGCGGTGATCGCCCGGGGTCGTCCATCCTCGTAGGCCACGGTGATCTGGGTCTTGCCGTCAGGGCGCAGGTAGGGCAGCTGGCCGGTCTTGCGGACCTCGGTGAGCCGCTCCGCCATGCGGTGGGCGAGGTGGATCGGCAGGGGCATCAGCGTCGGGGTCTCGTCGGTGGCGTAGCCGAACATCATCCCCTGGTCGCCGGCACCCTGGAGGCCGTAGGGGTCGGCCTCCGAGGAGTCGTAGGCGTGGTCCACGCCCTGGGCGATGTCGGGTGACTGCTCGTCGATGGCCACGGACACCCCGCAGGTGTTGCCGTCGAAGCCGACGTCGGCGGAGTCGTAGCCGATGGACAGCACCGTGTCGCGCACGACCCGGGGGATGTCCACGTAGCACTGCGTGGTGATCTCACCGACCACCATCACCTGGCCCGTGGTCACCAGGGTCTCACAGGCGACCCGGCCCTGGGGATCCTCGGTGAGGATGGCGTCCAGGATCGCGTCGGAGATCTGATCGGCCATCTTGTCCGGGTGACCCTCGGTCACGGACTCGGAGGTGAACAGGCTGCGTCCGGACACGGGGCGCTCCTCGGGATGGGTCGACGGCCGGGCGGGCGCGCGCAGCCTATCGACGGGCGACCCCGCCCCGGTCCCGTGCACCCACGGCCCCGCGCAGGGGTCGCCACGCCTCCTGCGGCACCCCTCAGCCCTGCTCAGGGGCATCCAGCCACACCACCACGGCGTCGAGGATGCGCTCGGCCACGGTGCGCTTGCTGGCCAGGGCGACCTCCGCGCGGCCGCCCCGGCGGTCGAGGAGCAGGACCCGGTTGTCCTCCACCTCGAAGCCGGCGTCGGTGGCGGACACGTCGTTGACCACCAGCAGGTCCGCGCCCTTGGCGGCCAGCTTGGCCCGGGCGTGCTCCTCCACGGCGTCGGTCTCCGCGGCGAACCCCACCAGCACGGGTCGGGGGTCGGCGCCACGGGCGGTGCCGAGCTCGGCGAGGATGTCGGGGTTGGCCACCAGGGTGACGGCGGGTGCACCGCGGTCCTTCTTCAGCTTGCCCGGCGCGGCCTGTTCCGGTCGGAAGTCGGCGACGGCGGCGGCCTTGACGATCACGTCCACCGCGCGCCGCCGGGCCATCACCGCGGTGTGCATGTCGCGCGCGGTGACCACATCGGTGCGGGTCACCCCGGGTGGGGTGGCGAGCTCCGTGGGCGCGGCGATCAGCTCCACCTCGGCGCCGCGTTCGGCCGCCACGGCGGCCAGGGCGAAGCCCATCCGGCCGCTGGAGCGGTTGCCGAGGTAGCGCACGGGATCGAGGGGCTCACGGGTCCCCCCGGCGGTGATCAGCACCCGCCGGCCGGCGAGGTCGCGGCCGCCAGCCGGGCCCCGCGCCGCCAGGGCGGTGGTCACCGCTTCGAAGGCCATCTCGGGTTCCACGACGCGGCCCGGGCCGGCATCGCCGCCCATCAGCTCACCCTCGTCCGGACCCACCAGTACCACCCCACGCTCGGCGAGCACGACGGCGTTGGCCCGGGTCGCCGGGTGCTGCCACATCTCGGTGTGCATCGCCGGGGCGAGCACCACGGGGCAGGTGGCCGCCAGCAGCGTGGTGGACAGCAGGTCGTCGGCCAGCCCGTGGGCGAGCTTGGCGAGGGTGTGGGCCGTCGCGGGGTAGACCACCGCCACATCCGCGGCGCGGCCCAGGGCGACGTGGGTGCCGCTGGCGATGTCCTCCCAGACCTCGCCGCGCACGGCCCGGCCCGTGATGCCCTCGAAGGTGGCGGCACCGACGAAGTGGGCGCCACCGCGGGTGAGCACGACGTCGACCCGGGCACCCGCCTGCACCAGCAGACGCGCGAGGAGTGCGGCCTTGTAGGCCGCGATGCCGCCCGTGACCCCGAGCAGGACGCGTGTGCCGTCCAGGGGCGGGTCCTCGGGGGCGCCGGCCACGCTCAGGCCGGCTCGTCCTGGTCGTCGGTGGCGACGACGGTCAGGCCGTCGTCGTCCGTCGCCGGCGTGGGCTCGGCCGCCACCTCGATCTTGCGCTGGGCGATCTCCTCCAACGCGATCGACAGGGGCTTGTTGGTGTCGGTGGTCAGCAGCGGCGGGACGAAGGCGCCCATGCCCTCACCGAGCTGGGCGTAGTAGCCGTTGATCTCCCGAGCCCGCTTCGCGGCGAGGTGCACGAGGTGGAAACGCGAGTCCACCTTGTCCATGAGGTCGTCGATGCGTGCGATGACGGTGCCTTCCCTGCGTCTGGCTGCGGGGTAGCTCGGTGCGGGCGCCGAGCCACGCTGAACCGCCCGCGCGACGGCGGGCTGGACGGCAAGGGTAGCGCTGCCGGCCACGAGCGCTCACGCGGGGGTGGTCGGACTAGCGTGTCGGCACGCCGGCCGTCACCGTCGCACCCCGGGAGCTCCGTGCAGATCCTCGCCACCACCACCGGTCCAGGCTTCGGTCTGGTCCTGGTCGTGGTGGCCGCGGTGCTGCTGGTCGCGTGGGTGCTCAAGGAGCGGCACCGGCGCCGGCTCCAGGCCGCACTGGCCCGCTTCGTCGACCGGCACGAGGGCTGGCACCGCCAGGCCTGGCCCTGCGGGGTGCAGCCCCAGCTGCTGGTCGGGCGCTTCGCCTCCATGCCCCGCGGGGACCGCCGCTACGGCGTCGAGCACGCCGTGGGTGGCCCTCTGGAACTCGAGGTCGACGGCCGGCCGACCACCTGCCAGGTGGCCTGCTTCCAGTGGTTCCACGAGCAGCGGCGCCGCTCACGCAACGGCCGGGGGGCCACCTCCACCACCTACGAGCGACGCCGGGAGCTGGTGGTGCTGTGCCAGCTGCCCCTGCACACCCACCGGTCGGTGTCGATCGGTCCGGAGTCGATCCTGGGGCGGATCGGCCTGACCCGGGGCGGGGAGCAGCTGGAGTCCGACGCCTTCAACCGCCGCTTCCGCGTGGAGGGGCGCGACCGCGAGCTGGTGGTGCGCCTCCTCGATGCCCAGCTCCAGGAGCTGCTGGTCACCGCCTACACCGGCCGCAGCATCGAGTTCAGCGACGACCTGCTCGCCCTGGCCGGGCAGCCGAGCCACCAGGACCCGAGCCTCACCGGGGTCGTGCGCGCCTACCCGGCCATCGTGCAGGACCTCACGCGCCTGGTCCGCGGCATCCCCCACAGCTTCTGGCGCGCGATGCGCCCGAGCGACCAGGACGCGATGCCGCCGCACGACCCGTACGACAACTGGCCGGGGACGCCGGACCACGCACCCCCGCACGCGCGGCCCGACACCCCGCCGGGCCCGCTGCCGGGGCCCCCTGGCCACACCCCCTGGGAGCGCTAGATGGAGCTGTGGGTGCTCGTCGTGCTGCCGGTCGTGGTCCTGCTGGTGCTCGTGATCTGGTCCTACAACCGGTTCGTGGCGCAGCTGGCCTCGATCGACGCGACCTGGGCCAACATCGAGGGGGAGCTCCAACGCCGGCACGACCTCGTACCCAACCTCGTCGCCACGGTGCAGGGTTACGCCACCCACGAGCGTGGCGTGCTGGACCAGGTCACCACCGCCCGCGCGAAGGCCATCGACGCGGTGCGGCCCGACGTACCCATCGACCAGCAGGCCCGTGCTGAGGACGCCCTCACCCAGGGCCTGACGAGCCTGCTCGCGGTGACCGAGTCCTACCCGCAGCTGCGCAGCGACGCGGCCTTCCGGGACCTGCAACGCCAGCTGGTGGAGACCGAGGACCGCATCGCCGCGGCACGCCGCCTGTACAACCTCGAGGTGGCGGCCTACGAGCGACGGCGCCGCGCCGTGCCCTCGAACCTGGTGGCCGGTGCCGTGGGCTTCACCGCGCGACGGATGTTCGAGATCCGCGACCCGGCGGCGGAGCACGCACCCCACGTCCCCCGCTGAGCCGCGCGACGGGTGGCGCGCACCGCGCGACGGGTGTGTCAGCGCTCCTCGCGCCGGGCCTGCTCGATGATGGCCACCACCTCGGCGACGCAGCGGTCGAGATCGTCGTTGACCACCTCGACATCGAATCGGTCGGCCTCCTCGAGCTCCTCACGGGCCCGCGTGAGGCGCCGCTGCAGCGCCGCCGGCTCCTCCGTGCCGCGGGCACGCAGCCGCCGTTCCAGCTCGGCGAAGCTCGGTGGGACCAGGAACAGCAGCAGGGCCGAGGGGTCCTGGGCCTTGACCTGCAGCGCCCCCTGCAGCTCGATGTCGAGCACCACGACGTGCCCTGCGGCCACCGCCGAGGCGACGGGTTCGCTCGGGGTGCCGTACCGGTTGCCGGCGTACTCCGCCCACTCGAGGAGGGCGTCGGTGTCGATCAGTTCCTGGAAGCGCTCCGGGCTGACGAAGTGGTAGTCGACGCCGTCCACCTCACCTGGACGCGGTGCGCGGGTGGTCGCGGAGACGGACAGGACGGCGTCGGGCAGCAGCGCCCGCACACGAGCGTGCACGGTGCCCTTGCCGACACCTGAAGGACCGGCGATGACCACGAGCAGCCCGCGCCGATCGGTCCGCAGGGTCACGGTCGCTGCGGGAAGGCATCGAGCAGCGCCTGGCGCTGCCGGGGGCCGAGGCCACGGATGCGGCGGGAGCGCGCGATCCTGAGCTCCTCCATCAACCGCTCCGCCTTGATCGGACCCACGGCGGGCAGGGCCTCGAGCACCTCGCTCACCCGCATCTTCGCCAGGGCATCGGAGCCAGCGGCAGCCTCGAGCACCACGGCCAGGCTGGTCTCACCGGCCTTCAGCGACCGTTTGATCTCCGCCCGCTCCCGCCGGGCGTCTCCAGCTTTGGCCAGCGCTGCACGCCGCTGCTCGGGGTCGAGGTCGGGCAGGGGCATCACGGCTCCCGGTACGTCGGAGAGGGCGAGGTCGGCCGGGCCCGCGGTCCGGCGGGCGAGCGGTGTGGGAGCCTAGTGCCCACCAGGCCGGGACTCCCCGGCCGTCGTCACACCGGGCCTGTGCCCACCCCTAGCGACGGCGCGTTAGCGTCGCGCCGACGCCGCAGGGAACCAGGGGCAGGAGCAGCCATGGCGGACAACACGCCGATCGTCCTCGGGGTGGACCTCGACGGGGTGTGCGCTGACTACGAGGGGGCCTTCCGGCTCGCCGTCGCCCGTCAGCGGGGCCTCGACCCCGCGAGCCTGCCACCGCAGACCATCCTCGATGCCTACTCCCAGTGGGGGCTGACCTTCGAGGAGTTCGAGGAGGCCCACCGACGGGCCGTGGTCGAGGACCACCTGTTCCGCCGCATGGAGCCCCTGCACGGGGTCTCCGAGGCACTGTGGCAGCTGTCCGACGCCGGGGTGTGGATCCGCATCATCACCCACCGGCTGATCTTCAACTGGGCGCACGAGACGTCGGCGGCGGACACCGCGGCGTGGCTCGACGCCCACCAGATCCCCTACCGGGACCTGTGCTTCATCGGTGACAAGCCCAACGTCGGTGCGGACCTGTACGTGGACGACTCCCCCACCAACATCCTGTCGCTGCGGGCAGCGGGTCGCACGGCGATCGTCTTCGACCAGCCCTACAACGGACACCTCCCGGGACCGCGGGCGACCACGTGGCAGGACGTGGTGCGCCTGGTGCAGGAGGAACTCACCGCCCGGGACCGGCAGCTGCCGCTCCCGCTGACCGACGATCCCACCCACGAGCAGGAGGGCTGAGCGATGCCGCAGGGGACCACGACCGAGGAACGCACCGCCGCCTTCCTGCACTTCATGGTGTCCTGTGGGGTGCTGCGCTTCGGTGACTTCGTGGGCAAGTCCGGGCGACGGATGCCGTACTTCATCGACGCCGGCCGGTACCGGTCCGGACGGCAGCTGGCGACCCTGGGCGGCTACTACGCCGCCGCCATCGAGGAGGCCTTCGGCGATGGTGTCGACGTGCTCTTCGGACCGGCCTACAAGGGGATCCCCCTGGTGGTGAGCACGGGGATCGCACTGGCCGAGCAGCACGGCCGCGACCTGGGCGTGTGCTTCGACCGCAAGGAGGCGAAGGACCACGGCGAAGGCGGCCACCTGATCGGCCACCAGCTCCGCGACGGCGACCGCGTCGCCATCGTCGAGGACGTGACCACCGCCGGGACCTCCATCCGCGCCAGCGTGCCCCTGCTGCGCGCCCAGGCCGACGTCGAGGTGGTGGGGCTGGTGGTGGGCGTCGACCGGCGGGAGCGCGGC
>SKTN01000317.1 GCA_007117945.1 Nitriliruptoraceae bacterium
CCCACATCGAGGCGGTCGGCCGCGCGATCACGGCCGGGGTCGACGTTCGCGGCTACTTCGTCTGGTCCCTGCTCGACAACTTCGAGTGGGCCCACGGCTACGACCGGCGGTTCGGGGTCGTCTACGTGGACTACGCGACCCAGCGCAGGACCATCAAGACCAGTGGCGCGTGGTACCGCGACACCATCGCCCACCACCACGCCGCACCCCCAGCCGGGATCGCGGCACAGGCCCGCTGACCGGACGCCGTGACCCCCGACGGCCACCGGTGCGGCAACGGCTGCGCCGTCCCGGTCCGACGCGGGCGTGGCGGCGGGTTCCGGCTACGGTCACGGGCTCACCAGACAGGAAGGCATGACCCGATGGAGTACCGCCTGCTCGGACGCACCGGTTGCGTCGTCTCATCGCTGTGTCTGGGGACGATGACCTTCGGGGACGAAGCCGACGAAGCGACCTCCCTCGCACAGCTGGACGCCTTCGTGGCGGCCGGTGGCACCTTCATCGACACCGCGGACGTGTACGCCGGCACCGCGTCCGAGTCGATCATCGGCAGGTGGCTGTCCAACGCGCCGAGCGACGTGCGCGAGCAGGTGGTGCTCGCGACCAAGGGACGGTTCCCGACCGGCGACGGCCCCAACGACCTCGGGCTGTCACGCCGGCACCTGTCGGCGGCCCTGGACGCGTCGCTGCGCCGGCTCCAGGTGGACACCATCGACCTGTACCAGGTGCACGCCTGGGATCCGCTGACCCCGTTGGAGGAGACCCTGCGGTTCCTCGACGACGCGGTGACCGCGGGCAAGATCCGGTACGTGGGCCTGTCCAACTTCACCGCCTGGCAACTGCAGCGGGCCGTGGACCTGGCCGGCTTCCAGGGCTGGTCGGTGCCGGTGACCCTGCAGCCGCACTACAACCTCCTCGGCCGCGAACTCGAGTGGGAGATCGTGCCCGCCTGCGCCGCCAACGGGCTCGGGATCCTGCCCTGGTCGCCGCTCGGCGGTGGGTGGTTGACCGGGAAGTACCGGCCCGACGAGCGGCCCACGGGCGCCAGCCGGCTGGGCGACGACCCGGACCGCGGGCTCGAGGCCTACGACCTGCGCAGCGCCGAGCAGCGCACCTGGGACGTGATCGAGGCGGTGCGTCAGGTCGCGGACGCGCGTGGGCGGTCCATGGCGCAGGTCGCCCTGGCGTGGGTGGCGGACCGGCCACAGGTCAGCTCGGTGATCCTGGGCGCCCGCACGCTGGAGCAGTTGACCGACAACCTCGGTGCCGCCGGGCTGCACCTCGACGAGGAGGAGACCGCGCTGCTCGACGCCGCCAGTGATCCGGGCGCCGCGGGCTACCCCTACGGCGAGCAGGGGATCGCACAGCGCAGCCGGCGGATCGACGGCGGACGCTGAGCGGTCCCTCCCGACATCGATCGTCCTCCCGACAGGAGCAGCCATGCGGGTGCTGGTGACCGGAGCGCGCGGCAAGGTCGGCGCCGCCGCCGTGACCGAACTCCAACGCGCCGGCCACGAGGTGACGGCCACCGACCTCGGCGCCCCGGTCTCCGCGGCGCCGGTGCCGGGTGCGGCGCACTACCTGCAGGCGGATCTGACGGACGCCGGCGCGGTCCACGCGGCCGTGGCCGGGATGGATGCGGTGGTACACGCCGCCGCCATCCCGGTCCCGGTCAACCACGCGCCCCACGTGGTGTTCTCCAACAACGTCATGGCGGGGTTCAACGTCGTCGAGGCCTGCGTGCGCTGGCAGGTTCCCCGCCTGGTGAACCTCTCCAGCGAGGCGGTGCAGGGCGCGGTCTTCGCCGAGCGGCCGCAGCTGCCGGCCTGCCTGCCGATCGACGAACGGACCCCCGCCACCCCCCAGGACCCCTACGGCTTCGGCAAGCTCGTGATCGAGCAGTGGTGCGATGCCGCCGTCGCGCGCTCGGAGCTTTCGGTGGTGTCGATCCGGCCCTCCTGGGTGCAGCGGGACGCCGACGACTACGAACGCAACCTCGGCCCCATCATCCGTGACCCGGGCCAACCCTCCCTCGGGTTCTGGTCCTACACCGACAACGAGGACCTCGCCGTGGCGATCCGCCTCGCCGTCGAGGTGCCACTGACCGGCCATGAGGTGGTCTACGTCGCCCAGCCCGACAACGCGACGAACCGCCACCTCGACGCGCTCGTCGCCACCGCCTTCCCCGATGCGGGGATCGAGATCAGAGACAGCTCCGAGCCTGCCCAGGGGGTTGCCACCCCCCGCTCGGGGATCGACTCCTCGAAGGCACAGCGCCTCCTTGGGTGGTCGCCCACCCGTTCCTGGCGCGACGTGCTGGACGACGACGGTCGGCAGCGCTGAGCGGCGTCCCCTCGGCGGGCACCGGTGCCGGACCGCCGGCCGACGACCGAGTCAGCCCGCCGCGCGGGCCAGGACCGCAGCCGCGGCGTTGGCGCCGTTGACGGCCATCACGCTGCCACCGGGGTAGGTCCCGGCACCGCACAGCCACACCCCCTCCATCGGGGTGTCGGGGGACAGCCGGCGATCCCACATGTGGTCGGGCAGGCACTCCCCCTGGAAGATGTGCCCACCGGTGAGCCCCACCTCGCGCTCGATGTCGGGCGGGCCGAGCACCTCCACCTCGACGACCGAGTCCGCGAAGCCCGCGCAGAACCGGTCGATGGAGCCGACGGCCAGCCGTGCCACCTCGTCACGGCGGGCGTCCCAGCCACCGGCCAGTTCGTAGGGCACGGGCTGGGCGAACACGCTCAGCAGGTGGCGGCCCTGCGGTGCGATCGAGGGGTCGTAGGCGGTCTGCAGGTAGTCCTCGGTCCACAGCCACTCGGGGAGTTCCCCACGCTGGGTCGCGGCGAACCCCTCGCGCCACTGGGCCTCGGTCAGGGGGGTGTTGAGCTGGGCCGTGAGGTGCTCGTCGCTGTCGGGCCGGGCGGTGAAGCGGGGTGGGGTGTCCAGGGCGAGCGTGACCTTGACCGTGTTCCCGCGCGTCGGCACGGCGTCGACCGCCGCCGCCCAGCCGGGGTCCGCGTGGGCGCCCAGCAACCGTCGGGCGACCTGCGGGTCGGCACCGATCAGCACGTCCTGGCTGCGGATCCGGGTGCCGTCGTCGAGCACCACCCCCTCCCCGGGTACCACCTCGGCGACGGGCACACCGGCGGCCACCACCGCGCCGTGCTCCACCGCGGCGTCGTGCAGCAGGAAGCTGACGGTGCCCATCCCGCCGGCGACGAACCCCCACACACCGGGCCGGTCGGGGTCGATCCGCCCCGAGGCGTGGTGCAGGTGGATCGAGGCCGTCCCGGGATCGAAGGGGGTGGCGTTGGTGCCGATCACCCCCTGACCCCACAGGGCGCGCTGGAGCCGCTCGTCGTCGAGGTAGCGGGCGACCAGCTCCGCCTGGGACCAGGAGAACAGCAGGCCGAGCGCCTCCTCGTCGTGATCGACCCGCGCGGCGAGCTCCTCCCGGGAGGGGGCCGGGTGCAGCCACAGGTCCCGGTGATCCGCTGGCCGGATCGCGTCCACGACGCGACGCTTGAGCGCCGACAGGGCCCGGAAGCCCTCCAGGTCACCGGGTGCGAAGGCCGCCAGCTCCGCCGCGAGCCGGTCCTCGTCCTCCCACAGCTGGATCGAGGTGCCGTCCTCGAAGGGGACGAACAGCCCACCCTCCACGGGCATCCACCGGAAGCCGCGTCGCACCAGCTCCAGGTCGGCGATCACCTTCGGGTGCAGCAGACCGGCCAGGTACGCGCAGGGCGACACGCGGTACCCGGGCCACGGCTCGGTCAGGGTGCACGCCCCGCCGATCCGCTCCCGGGCCTCGAGCACCAGCACCGAGCGCCCGGCCCGGGCCAGGTAGGCAGCGGCGGTCAGCCCGTTGTGGCCGGCGCCGACCACCACGGCGTCGAAGCGCGTGCGGGCCAGCTCCGCCACCGGCGCCGGCAGCCCGACACGGCCGAGCACCGCCGCCGCCGGGGTCACTGCGTCCGCAGCCAGGCGAGCAGGGTGCGCGCGGGGATGCCGGTGGCACCTTTCGACAGCTCACCGCGGGCCTCGTCGGTCCAGGCCGTCCCGGCGATGTCCAGGTGGGCCCAGGGCGTGCCCTCGGGCACGAAGCGGTGCAGGAACAGCCCCGCGTAGATCGTCCCCGCCGCCTTGCCGGCGGTGTTGCGCACGTCGGCGAGTGCACCCTCGAGACGCTCGCCGTACTCCGCCGTGGCCACGGGCAGGCGCCACAGGGGCTCCCCCGCGGCGGTACCAGCGGCGAGCAGGCCGTCCGCGAGCTCGTCGTCGCTGGACATCAGCACGCCGATGCGCTCGCCCAGGGCCACCACGGCGGCGCCGGTCAGCGTGGCGACGTCGATGATGGCGTCGGGCTCGAGCTCACCGGCGTGCACCAGCGCGTCAGCCAGCACCAGGCGCCCCTCGGCGTCGGTGTTGGTCACCTCGATGGTGGTGCCGTCCTTGGCGGTCAGCACGTCACTGACCCGGGTGGCGGTCCCCGAGGGCATGTTCTCCGCCAGGGCCAGCACGGCGGTGACGGCCACGGGCAGCTGCAGCTCCGCGGCGGCCCGGACCACGGCCAGGGCCGTGGCTGCACCCGCCATGTCGAGCTTCATGGTCATCATCGCATCGTTGGGCTTGAGCGACAGCCCCCCCGTGTCGAAGGTGATGCCCTTGCCCACCACGGCGACGTGACGGCTGGCGCCGGCCGGGGCGTAGCTGAGCTCGACCAACCGGGGCGGCGCAGCGGATCCCTGCCCGACGCCCAGCAGCGCGCCGTACCCGCCCTCCGCCAGCGCCTCCTCGTCGAGCACGCGGGTCTCGATCGGCAGGCCGGCGACCTCGGCGACGGCCCGCTCGGCCAGCACGGGCGGTCGCTTGTCCTGGGGCGGGGTGTTCACCAGGTCGCGGACCAGGCACTGGGCGGCAGCCGCCACCCGCGCCGCGGCCACGGCACCGCGGGCGGCGTCGGTGTCACCCACGGACTGCACCCCGATGGTGGACAGCGCGAAGGGGCGCTCCTTGGAGCGGTAGGCCTCGAAGCGGTAGCTGCCGAGCAGGGCTCCCTCGGCCACGGCCTGCACGCCCGTGGCCGGCGGCAGCTCGTCGATGGCGTCGGCCAAGGCCAGGGTGAGGGCCTCGACGCGCTCCGCGGCCGCAGCCGCAGCCGCAGCCGCCGTGCGCAGGGTCGCGGCGGTGGCATCCTCCGCGGGACCGAGCCCCACCACCAGCAGGCTCTGGCAGGGCAGGCTCCCGCGGGTGGGGACCCGCAGCACGCTGCCCACGGACGCCTCGAAGCCCGCCCCCGAGAGCTCCGTGACCAGATCGATCCCCGCCGCGTCCGCGAGGGCGGCAGCCGGCGCGCTGAGCTCCGGTGGGTCCGTGCGCTCCCCCGAGGACGCTGCGAAGGCCCCGATGGCGACGAGGTCGGCGGCGCTGGCCTCGAGCGGTGCGGTCACGACGTCCACGACAGGCACGGGGGCCTCCTTGGGGGTTGGGCGACGGCGAGCCTAACGGGTGGCAGGCACCACCTCGTGCCGCGTAACCCCACAGCGCTGCAGTACCGTCACCCGCCATGGACGAGGCGTCACCACCACGCGGACCGGACCCCGGGGAGGTCGGGTCCGGCCCACGTGTGCGGCCCGTCGATCTGCGGGACTACGCGGACTTCCGGCGGGGTCCCGCCTCCTGCGTGCGGGTCTTCGCCTCCGAGCAACTGGCCGTGGACCTGTGGTGCATCGAGCCCGGGGCGAGCACGGGGGTGCTGCACCACCCGGACCGCGACGTCGCCTACACCGTCATCGGCGGCCGGTCGTGGTTCGTGACCGATGACGGTGAGGTCGGCCTCGATCCCCTCGGCGCCCTGCTGGTACCCGCCGACACCGTCCATGGCATCGACAACCGCCTCGCCGACCCCCTGATCGTGCTGGCCGCCTCCGCACCACCGGGCAGCGCGCCGGAGGATCCGGCCACCGAGGACGCCGACGCGCTGGCCGCCGCGGTGCACTGGGACGACCAGCGGCCGGGCCCCCTGCGTCGGGCGGTGGAGACCCTCCTCGGGACCCGTCGCGACGGCTGAGGCCGCCGTCACGGGCGGCCGTCGGGTTGTCCCGGCCGACGCGAAGGGCCAGACTGCGCCTGCCATGCGACCCGGACCCCCACGCGGAGCCACCGCCACCCTCTCGGTGACGGTGCAGCCGGACGTGGGCAGCGACGGGGATGGTCCCGCGACCTACACCACCGCCCCGCTGGCCGCGGACGTCGAACGGGTCTGCCGGCAGCTCGTCGAGCCCCACCTCGAGACGGCGGAGGTGGCGGTGGGGGTCCGCCTCGAGCTCCTGCACCGCGCGCCGGTCCCCCAGGGTGAGGAGGTCACCCTCACCGCGACCGTCGCCACCGTGGGACCCACGGGGGTGACCTGCGAGGTGCTGGCACGCCACCGCGGCGTGATCGTGGCCAGGGCCTCCTTCGAGCAACGGGTCGTCGCCGCCGGTGCGTTCGCCCGCGAGGTGGCGCACCGGCGGGGCTAGCGCCGGCTCCCGCCCCCGAGGCCACCCCCGCCTGCGTCCGAGGCCGCCGGCAACCGCACGGTGAAGCGGGCGCCGGGTGCGGCGTCGGCGTAGGCGACCTCCCCGCCGCCGAGCTCCGCGAGCTCCCGCACGATCGCCAGCCCCAGACCCGTGCCGGTGACCGCCCGCTGGCCCGCTGCCCGCGCGAAGCGCCGGAACACCACCTCGGCGTCACCTCCCGGTACGCCGGGGCCGTGGTCGCGCACACAGAGCTCGACCACCCCGTTGCGCGCGGCGGCCGTCACCTCGATCGGGGGGGCGCCGTGCCGGTCGGCGTTGACCAGGAGGTTGACCACGATGCGCTCGAGGTGGTGGGGATCGACCTCGACGGTCGGCTCGCCGACCACCTCGAGCTCGACCCGGTCCCCATCCATGCCGGCCAGCTCCTCCGGTGCCCGGGCCAGGAAGGGCCCGAGCGCGACGGGTTCGCGGTGACTGACCAGGGCACCGGCGTCCAGACTCACCAGGGTGAGCAGGTCACCCACCAGGCTGTCGAGGCGCTGGACGTTGCGCCGGATGGGATGCAGCATGTCGGCGAGGTCCTCGCCCCGGGGCTCGATGCGGCCCATCGACTCGACGAAGCCTCGGATCACCGTCAACGGCGTGCGGAGCTCGTGCGACACCGCCGCCAGGAAGTCGTCCTTGCTGCGGCCGGCGGCCTCGAGCTGCGCGTTGGCCGCCGCCAGCTCCCGGTTGGCGTCGGAGACCTCGGCGGTGCGCAGCGTCACGAGCTCGGAGGCGTGGCGCTCCCGGCTGGCCAGGGTGTGGACCAGGAGCCCGACCAGCAGCGCTGCGACGGCGCCCCCGAGGGCCACCAGCGTCGAGCCCTGCCGGAACGCCGGCTGGACGAACCCTGCGGTGGCGGTGACCGTGACCTCCCAGGTCTGGCCGGGGACCGCCACCTCGCTGGTGGCGGCCAGCTCCGTGAGCTGGCCACCCGCCGCCAGGACCACCGGGTCCTCGAACACCCCGGAGCCGGGATCACGCACCTCGATCTGTACGTCGGCGGGCAGGGGCTCGAGGTCGGAGAGCAGGCCCGGGACCGACAGCACCAGCCCGACCGTCGCCCCCTCGGTGTCGTCACGGCGCACGGGCGCGTGGAGGACCACCCCCGGCTCGTCGGGCGGGAGCTGCACGATGCGTGTCAGGTTGGACAGCACCGGCGCCGACCGCGCGAGCGCCGTGTCGTGCGCCACCCG
>SKTN01000125.1 GCA_007117945.1 Nitriliruptoraceae bacterium
CCTGCACAACACCCGCTGCCGAACTCAGCCGACGGTCACGGTGGCGGTCATGGAGGGGTGCACCCGACAGAAGTAGTCGATGGTGCCGGGCTCGTCGAAGGTGATCGTGGTGGTGTCGCCCTCGCCGCCGAGCTCCTCGTCGAAGGCGTCGCCGACGTCGTCCGGGCTCCCGGCGGTGACGGTGTGGCGGACGGTGTCCTCGTTGGTGAAGGTCACCGTGGTGCCGGCGGCGACGGACAGCTCAGCGGGCTCGAAGGCGATGTCGCGCAACGCGACCGCATCCCCCGGGTCACCGGCGTCGCCATCCGGCTCATCGTCCGCCGGCGCCTCGACCTCGCCGGCGTCGTCGGCATCCGGATCGTCGCCGTCGGTGCAGGCGGTGGCGGTCACCAGCAGGGCGAGGACGATGACGATCCCGTGCAGGGCGGGACGTCGGCGGGGAGGGGTGTGTCGGGTGGTGGCCATCGGGGGCTCCTTGGTGTCTGCGCAGCATGCAGGAAGCGGACGCGCCTGACACCCCCTTCTCGGACCGGGCGGCCTCGCCGGGGGTCGGGTGGGGCTAGCCGTACCGGCAGTGGCCAGCCAGCACCCTCGGCCGGGCCGTCGGCGTCGGGGACGATGCTCGTGGGCGGCCGAGGACGTCGCCGAGGCGGCCCCGCGGGACGGGGCGTGGACCCCACAGGAGGAGCGGCCATGTCGTCCCCCTACAGCGCGCTGCGTCGACGTCACACCGGCCCGATCGTGCTCCCCGGCGATGCGGGCTGGGATGCGGCCCGGCGCCCGTGGAACCTGCACAACGAGCAGCACCCGGCTGCGGTCGCCCTGTGCGGGTCCACCGCCGACGTCCTGGCCGTCGTCGACGTGGCGAACCAGCACGATCTGCGGCTGACCGTGCAGAGTACGGGGCACAACGCCACCGCGGCCGGGCCGCTGACCGACACGGTCCTGGTCAGGACCTCCTCGATGCGGGCGGTGTCCATCGATCCACACGCCCGTCGGGCCCGTGTCGAGGGTGGGGCGGTGTGGCAGGACGTCGCGGAGGCGGCCGCGGTGCACGGGCTGGCTGCGCTGGCCGGGTCAGCGCCCGACGTCGGGGTCGTCGGCTACACCCTCGGTGGGGGTCTCAGCTGGTTGGCCCGTCGCTACGGTCTGGCCGCCAACCACGTGACCGCGCTCGAGGTGGTCACCGCCGACGGCCGGGCGCTGCGTGTCGACCATGACCACGAGCCGGAGCTGTTCTGGGCGCTGCGTGGTGGGGGCGGGGGTTTCGCCATCGTCACCGCCATGGAGTTCTCCCTGTTCCCGGTGGCTGAGGTCTTCGCCGGGGCGCTGTTCTGGCCGTGGGAGCGCGCGGGGGAGGTCCTGGAGCGGTGGCGACAGGCCACCACCGAACTCCCGGAGGGCGTCACGTCCGTGGGGTCCCTGGCCCAGGTGCCGCCGTTGCCGGACATCCCCGAGCCCTTCCGGGGCCGCTCGTTCGTGATCGTGGAGGCCGCGGCGATCGACGGGGAGGCCAGCGTGGCGCCGCTGCTGGAGCCGTTGCGGGCGCTGTCACCCGAGCTCGACGCCTTCGCGACCATGCCGGCGCAGGAGCTGTCACGTCTGCACATGGATCCGGAGGAGCCCGTACCCGCCACCGGCGGCCACCAGCTGCTGGCCGATGCGACACCGGAGACCATCGCCGAACTCGTCCGCGTCGCAGGGCCGGGGTCCGGCTCCCCGCTGCTGTCGGTGGAGCTGCGCCACCTCGGCGGTGCCGCTGGACGGTGGCCGGATGACGCCGGCGCGCTCGGTGGCATCGACGGCCGCTACCTGGCGTTCGGGGTGGGGATGGCGATCGACCCGGACACCGCGGCTGCTATCGACGTCCATGTCGGCACGCTGAGCGACGCCCTTGCACGGTGGAAGGCCGACCGGGCGGTGCTGAACTTCACCGAGCACCCGACGGATCTGCGCGCGTTCTTCGACCCGGCCACCTACGACCGCCTCGTGGCCGTCAAGCGGCGCTACGACCCCGACGACCGCCTCGTGGCTTCGCACCGGATGGACGACTGAGAGGAGCGATGATGACCGCGACCGTGCCTCCGAACCACCGCGTCGACACCGGCCGCATCCTCGAGGTCCTGCTGTCGGCGTTCAGCTCGGACCCGGGGTTCCGCTGGATGTTCCCCGATCCCCACCGCTACCGCACCGCCTTCCCGGAGATGGTGCGCCTGGCAGCCGGGACGGCGATCGAGGACGCCACCGTCGATGTCGTCGGTGGGGGCGTGGGGGCGGCGGTCTGGAGGGCGCCCGGCGTGGCCTCCGCCGCCGACGAGACCTGGGGCGAGCTGTTCCTCGCGCTCGTTGATCCGGCACGGCTCGCGGCGGTGTTCGCCTTCGGCGAGCAGTTCGGCAGCTACCACCCGAGCGAGCCCCACTGGTACCTGGTGGCCGTGGGGGTCGACCCGTACCAGCAGGGCAGCGGGCACGGGTCCGCCCTGCTGCGTACCGGGCTGGAGCGCTGCGACCGCGACGGGCTGCCGGCCTACCTCGAGGCGGGCCACCCCCGCAACCGGGCGCTCTATGAGCGGCACGGGTTCGAGGTGCTGGGGGAGATCCAGGTGGCCGACTCCCCGCCGGCCTGGCCGATGCTCCGTCCGCCGGCCTGAGGCCCACCACACCGGCAACCTCACCCGGGCTGTTCCTCGCGCCGGTGCCCGCTCGCGAGCTCGGCGAGGGAGCCGGGGGTGAGCTGATCGGCGCGCGCCACCGCCACCCGCAGTGGGGTGGTCGCCCGGAGCGAGGCCGTCCGAACGCCGCCTTCGAGCACGGCCCGCTCGCCGACGATCGAGCCGGGCCCGAGCTCGGCTAGCGGCTGGTCGTCGACCTCGACGACCACGACCCCGTCGAGGAGCAGGAACAGCTCGGTGCCGTGCTCGCCCTGCCGGGTCAGGAGTCCCCCGGTGGGCAGGCGGCGCAGCTCGGGCCGCTCGCCCGAGCGCATGAGCTGCAGCGACAGCTCGCGCTCGAGCGCGGTCTCCACCTCGGTCACCAGCGCCTCTGACCCGGACAGCTCGCCCCAGGGCGTGTGGCCGCCGACGTCGGTCTCCGCCCAGGTCTGGAAGTCGATGTGGCCGCTCTTCCCGGCCAGCCGGGCGGTGTGGTCGTAGATCCAGTGGCGGGGGAACGGGCTGGCGCTGACCACCTCGTGTGCCACGTGCCCGTCGGTGTGGATCGTCAGGGCGAGGGTCGTCCAGGCCGGCGGTGCCACCACACGCAGGAAGGGCGGGCGCCGCAGGGGGAAGGGCAGGGGTGCTCCGGTCCGTCCCCCGGCGGTCTGCACGAACCGGGCGCGGTTCGGGTGGAGCTCCGGTTCGGCCTGCAGGAGTGGGTAGGCGACGCCGGGGATGGCCAGCCGTCGACCGAGCAGGCGCATCGACGTGGGGCCGACGTGTCCCGCGCCTGCGTAACCGGCACCGACGATGGTCCCGGCGTCGTCGACCTCGATCCAGGCGGCCAGTTCGTTGGCGAAGCGGGCCCGGTCGGCGGCGACGAAGGCCCCGACGTCGCCCAGGGCGTCGGGCGGTGGGTCGTCGTAGTGGCCGACGCCGACGTCCATCGGCACCCGAACGGGGCCGGTGATGGCCTCCGAGGGGATCCACGAGACGGAGGTGACGGATGAGGCGATGCGCATCGGTTGCCCCTTGACGGCGGCCCGGGCGGTGAACCGGGCCGGCGAGATGGTCGCTGTCGAGCCTCCGGTCTCCCGGATGACAGGGCCAGGGTGCTGGTGGGTCGCCGGAGGTGCGGCTAGCACCACCGCCGCCGTGCCGGTTCGCGCACTTGCCGGCGGGAGCGATCCGGCGGAACGTGGGGACAGCACGCGCGCGGTCCTGCACGCGTCGATGATCGCGGTCGAGGAGATGGTGCTGATGGACGGGGCGACGGGCATCACGGTGTTCCTCGCCGACGACAGCGTGATCGTGCGTGAGGGCGTGCGCACCCTGCTCGACCTGGAGGAGGATGTGCGCGTCGTCGGCACCGCCGACGACTACGACGGCCTCGTCGCGGGCGCGGAGGCGGCCGCGCCCCAGGTGGTCGTGACCGACATCCGTATGCCACCGACCTTCCGCCGCGAGGGCATCGACGCCGCGAAGCAGGTGCGCAAGCGCCATCCCGGGACCGGGGTGGTGGTGCTGTCGCAGTACGACGAACCGGAGTACGCGGTCTCCCTGCTCGCCGAGGGCGCGGCCGGCTACGCCTACCTGCTCAAGGACCGCATCGGGGAGGGTGACCAGCTCGCCCGTGCGGTCCGCGAGGTCGCCAGCGGCGGCTCGATGCTCGACCCGATCATCGTCGCGGCGCTCACCCGTCCGGTCACCGCGGAGGGTGAGCTGACCGCGGAGGAGGAGGCACTGCTGACCGCGGTCGCACAGGGCCGCACGATCAAGGCCCTGGCGGTCGCCCAGGGGACCACGCCCGCGGCCGTGGCCACCAGGATCGAGCGCCTGTTCGTCACGCTGGCCGACGGGCTCTCGGCTGGCAACGCCGGCAGCCTCGAGCACCTGCGCACCCTGCACCAGGCGATCGTGGACCGTGAGGAGCAGGGCGAGTCGCTGTCCCGCCTGCTTCCCGGCGGCGTCGCCGACCTGCTGCGCGCTCAGGGGCGTTCCGTCGGGGAGACCGATGAGCTCGAGGTCACCGTCGTGATGTCGGACATCCGTGGCTACACCACCATCGCCGAGGCCACCGATCCGAGCGTGCTGGCGGGCCAGCTCAACGAGCATCGCGCCGCGATGAACCGCGCGATCGTCGACCACGAGGGGACCGTGATGCAGTTCGTCGGTGACGCCGTCATGGCCGTCTTCGGGGCGCCGGTGCCGCTCGAGGACCACGCCGACCGGGCCGTCGCCGCCGCGCATGCGATGCACGCCGCGCAGTCGCAGGTCAACGACGGCTGGGCGGCGCGTGGACTGGCGCCCTTCGGGCTCGGCATCGGGGTGTCGACGGGCCCGGTGGCCGCGGCGATCCTCGGCTCCGACGAGCGGCTCGAGTACTCGGTGGTCGGCGACACCGTCAACCTGACCCAGCGGGTCCAGCAGTGGGCCGACCCCGGCGAGACCGTGCTCAGCAGCGCCACGATGCAGGCGCTGACCACACCGATCGACGCCGAGACGCTGGAGCCCACCCTGGTCAAGGGCCGGCGGACGCCCGTGGCAGCCCACCGCTTCCCACCGCGGGCCGCGTCGGTGGTCGCCTCGTGAGGATCCTCCGCGATCCCGACCTGGCCCGGCGGGTGGGGCTCGCCCTCGCCGCCGCCTCGCTCGTGGCCACCGTCGTGGGCGTGGTGCTCTTCATGTCGAGCGGCGCCCGCTTCGCCCACTCGTTCATGCTGCAGAACGTGGCTGCAGCGCTGCTGTTGGCCATCGCCTTCGCGGCGATGGTGCGCAAGGAGCCGAACAACGGGGCCGTCTGGACGGTGGGGTGGGTCATGGTCATCCTGGCCTTCGGTCAGGCGCTGAACAACGGCGTCATCGACGCGACGTTGCTCCGGCTCACCGGCGGTGTCCGCGGTGCCGGCTACCACGCCCCCGTGACCTTCGGTGAGCTGCCCGCCTGGCTCGGCTGGTTGATCCTGGCGCAGGAGTACTCGTGGGTGTTCGGCTGGTTCTCCCTCGTGACCCTCGCCCTGCTGCTGTTCCCGGACGGGCGCCTGCTCTCGCGGCGGTGGCGGCTCGCCGTCGTCGCTGCGATCGCGGGGATGCTGACGGTGACGGTGCCGTTCATGGTCGCCTGGCGGCCGGGGGCCCGGGTGGATCTCATGGTCGGCGAGTACCCCTACACGACCGCCCTCCACATCGCCGACGCGATCGGCCTCCTGCTGCTCTTCGGTGCCTTCGTGGCGGCGCTCGCGTCGCTCGCCGTCCGCCACCGCGGCGCGGCCAGTGACGGACGCCACCAGATCCGTTGGGTCGCCATGGGCGGGCTCGCCGTCATGTTGGCGCATCTCCTGTGGGTGGTGGCGCTCGTGGACTTCGCTCTGGCCGAGCGGCTGACCCGCATGGGGGTCATGGCCTCCGTTCCGATCCTGGTGGGGTCGTACGCGGTGGCCATCCTGCGCTACCGGCTGTACGACATCGATGTGGTGATCTCGCGGTCGCTGGTCGTGGCCGTTCTTGCGGGGTTCATCGCGACGGTGTACGTCGCCGTCGTCGTCGGTGTCGGCACGCTCGTCGGTGTCAGCAACGAGGCCAACCTCGGACTCAAGCTGCTTGCCACAGCGATCGTCGCGGTGGCGTTCCAGCCGCTGCGGCAGCGGGTGCGCCGGTGGGCGGACCGGCTCGTGTACGGCCACCGGGCGACGCCTTACGAGGTCCTGGCCCGGTTCTCGCGGCAGGCGGCGAACGCGGGGGATGAGGCGAACCTGCAGCGGATCGCCGAGGTGCTGGCGGCGGGGACGGGCGCGATGCCGGCGACGGTGTGGCTGCGGGTTGGGGATCACCTGCGCCCCGCGGCCTCGAGCGACCCCGCTCCCTCCGGGTCGCCAGCCGCGGTTCCTCTCCACGATGGCGACCTTCCCGAGCTTCCGGCGTCGCTGGTCGTGCCCGTGCGCCACGCCGGTGAGCTCCTCGGTGCGGTCTCGCTCACCAAGCCGCGCAGCGAACCGCCCACGGAACAGGACGAGGAGTTGACGGCACGCCTGGCACGCGGCCTGGCGCTGGTGCTGCGCAACGCGCGGCTCACGGCCGAGCTGCGTGCGCACCTCGAGGCGTTGGAGGCGTCGCGGTCCCGCCTCGTGCGGGCTCAGGACGAGGCGCGGCGCACGATCGAGAGCGAGCTCCGCGTCGGGGCCCAGCGCCAACTGGCTGAGCTCACGGACCTGCTCCAGCGCACCAGAGCGTGCGCGAGCGCAGGGGGTGCGGTGAGGACCGCAGCCCTGCTCGAGCAACTCGAGGCCGAGACCGACGATGCCGTGGACACGCTCCGAGGACTGGCGAACGGCATCTACCCACCGGTGCTCGAGGCCGAGGGGTTGGCTGCGGCCGTGTCCGCGCAGGCGGGTAAGTCCACGCTTCCGGTGACCGCGCACGCCGTCGGTCTGCCGCGCCACAGCACGGAGATCGAGGCGGCGGTGTACTTCTGCGTCCTGGAGGCGCTGCAGAACGCCTCCAGGTACGCGCAGGCCACCTCCGTGCACGTCGGGCTGGAGCAGCGTGGCGACGAGCTGCGCTTCGAGGTCAGCGACGACGGGATCGGCTTCGATCCCGAGGCGAGCAGTCACGGCTCCGGGCTGAAGGGCATCGCGGCACGTCTGGACACCGTCGGTGGCCGCCTCGAGGTCCGCTCCCGGCCGGGTGCCGGCACCAGGATCGTCGGACGTGTTCCCGTCCCCGCCCCGGCTCCGTCAGCGGCCCGACCGACGGCCGTGGAGGTGCCAGCATGACCGCCGCCTGGCTCGAAACGCACCGCAGGTGGCTGGCCACCCACCGACGGCTCGTCGTCGGCGGCGCACTCGCGGTGTGGGCCGCCGGCTTGGTGGCGTTCCTGGGCGTCGTGATCGCCTACGACCTCGACTTCTTCGGTCCGCTCGGCGGCCCCTACATGCTGGGGTTCGGGCCCTTCGCGGTCACCGGCGCGCTGATCGCCTGGCACCGGCCCGGTCACATCCTGGGGCTGCTGTTCTTCCTGCTCGGCCTGGCCGCGCCCGTGGCCAACACGCTCTCTGCCCTGGCCATGGGCCCGTTCGCCGGGCACTCC
>SKTN01000351.1 GCA_007117945.1 Nitriliruptoraceae bacterium
CCGAGGTGGTGGAGGTCACGCGCGGCGACGACCCCGCCGCCGGGTGACCACCGCCCCCGCACGCCCGGGCACGCCGCCGCCTGGGTGGTCCCGTGGCGTCGCTCGGTCGTGCCCGCCGCCCCGTCGCCTGGGTGGTCCCACCGCGTCGCTCGGTCGTCCGGTGGCGTCCCGCGCTGTCCGCTGGTCGTTCCCTGGGCGTGAGCCCAGGGAACGACCAGCTCCCGCCCGAACCACGACCCGAGGAGCCCACATGTGGTCGTTCCCTGGGCGTGAGCCCAGGGAACGACCACGTGCCGGGTGATGCTCAGGCCGGGTGTGCCCTGGGGCCGGCGCGCCTCGGGTTGGGCGCCCTCCGGGGACTACTCCGCGAGGAAGGCGAAGAACACCAGGAAGAGCACCGCGAGGACGTACATGATCGGGTGCACCTCCTTGGCCTTGCCCCGGAACACCATCAGCAGCGGGAACAGGAACAGCCCCATGGCGATGCCCGTGGCGATGGAGTAGGTCAGGGGCATCGCGACCACGGTAACGAAGGCCGGGATGGCGACCTCCATCTGGTCCCACTCGATGTCCTTGAGGCCTCGGGCCATCATCACGCCCACGATGATCAGCGCTGCGGCGGTGACCGGCGCCGTCACCACGGTCAGCAGGGGCGAGAAGAAGATCGTCAGCAGGAACAACCCGGCGGTCACCACGGAACTCAGACCCGTGCGGCCGCCGGCACCCACACCGGCGGCGGACTCGATGTAGGAGGTGGTCGTCGAGGTCCCGAGGGCGGCACCACCCATGGTGGCCACGGCGTCGGAGACCAGGGGACGGGTACCACCGGGCAGGCGGCCCTCCTCGTCGAGCAGGCCCGCCTGGTTGGTCACCGCGATCAGGGTCCCGGCGGTGTCGAAGAAGTCCACGAACAGCATGGTGCCCACGACGATCAGCAGCTCCGGGGCGAAGAGCTCGGGCATCGCACCGAAGGCCGCCCCGAGGGTGGGTGCCAGGCTCGGGGGTGCGCTCACGATCGCGTCGGGTGTGTCGAGCAGGCCCACCAGCAGGCCCATCACCGCCGTGGCGACGATGCCGTAGAAGACCGCGCCCTTCAGCCCGCGCATCAGGAACAGCGCGATGGCGAGCAACCCGAAGATCGACAGCAGGGTGGTGTCCACGGTCAGGTCGCCGAGGCCGACGGTGGTGGCCTCGTCGGCCACCACGACACCGGCGTTCTTCAACCCGATGAAGGCGATGAACAGCCCGATGCCGGCACCGACGGCCATCTTGAGCTGGTGGGGGATGGCCTGGATGATGGCGCCACGCACCCCCGTGACGGCCAGGATCAGGAACAGCACACCGGAGACGAAGGTGGCGGCCAGGGCCGTCTCCCACGCGATGCCGAACCCGAGCACCACGGTGTAGGCGAAGAAGGCGTTGAGCCCCATCCCCGGGGCCTGGGCGATGGGCAGGTTGGCCCACAGCCCCATGATCAGGGTGCCCAGCGCCGCCGCGAGGCAGGTGGCGACGAACACCGCCCCCGGGTCCATGCCGGCGTCGGACAGGATCAGGGGGTTGACGAAGACGATGTAGGCCATCGCCAGGAAGGTGGTCACCCCGGCGATGCCCTCGGTCCGCGGGTCGCTACCGCGCTCCGAGAGTGTGAAGAACCGGTCGAGTCCACCTGCGCTGGGCGCACTGGTGGTGGTCTGCTCGCTCACGTCCGAAGCTCCTCATGGGCGCACAGCAGCGTGCTCGCGCCGCGGTCGTACCGACGAAGGGGAGGGGAAGGCCACCACCGCGGGCGGCAGCGCGGAGGATAGTGGTCCTGCGGCCGCCGCCCGTAACGGCTCGGTTACATCCTCGACGCCGTCGTGTCAGCGATCAGCTGGCCACCGGGGTGCGCTGGTCCTCCAGGGCCCGGGTCAACTCGTGGAAGGGCACGGCGGGCAGGTCGAGCTCGGCCATGCGATCGCGGTAGAGGTTGTAGCGACGTCGCGCCTCGCCGTGCCGGCCGGCGCGCAGCAGGGAGACCGCGAGGTTGAGGTGGGCCGGCTCGTCGTAGGCGTCGCGGTCGAGCACCCGCAGGAGCAGCCGGATCGCCAGCTCCGGATCCTCCAGCCGGACGGTGCGCGCCAGGGTCCGCGCCACGGTGAGGTAGAGGGACCGCAGTTCCGCCCGCCGGTCCTCTGCCCAGGGCAGGTCGGGGTCGTCCTCGAACAGGTCGCCGCCGTAGAGCGCCTCGGCCTCCAGCAGCAGCGTGGTCGCGGCGCGCACCTCTCCGGCCCGCACGGCGCGCAGGCCGGCGTCGGCGAGGTCCTGGAAGGCCAGCGCGTCCACCTCCAGGCGGTCGACGTCCAGCCGGACGCCTGAGCCCTCGGTGGTGATGGGGGCCTCGTCGCGGTCCCCGTCCTCACCGGCCAGCACCGTGCGTGCCAGGCTCAGCGCCGTCGACAGGCGGCTCGAGACCCGGTCGTAGGGCTCATCGGGCCACAGCAGGTGGCCGAGCTCCTCGCGGGTCACCGGCCGCGGCGCCCGGGCCAGGAGCACCTTGACCAGCTCCCGGGCCTTGCGCGACCCCCAGGCGGAGGTCGGGACCGGGCGGCCCCCGTGGGCCACGGTGAAGGTCCCCAGCGCGCGGACGGTGATGGTGTCCGCCTCGGTGGTGCCGAGCAGGGTGCGTGTCGCCCACACGGCCCGGTCCGGCGGGCAGCTCAGCGCGGTCAGCTCCCGTTCGAGCTCCGCTGCGCGGGCGCGATCGGCGGGCTGGCTCGAACGCCGGGCGATCGCGAGCTGGACCCGTAGCTCCCACAGGGGTGAGCCCAGCTCGCGCCACACCGTCAGGGCGTCCCGCAGGCCGGGTACCGGATCGGCCTCGGTCAGTGCGAGACAGGTCAGGGCCCGGGCGACCACGGCCTGGCTGCCCCGGGAACCGGCGACCTGGCGGGCCGTCTGGGCCAGGCTGGCGGCGGTGGCGGGATCGCCCTCCGCCAGCGCCACCCAGGCGCCGGCCGCCGCCACATCGGGGGAGGCCATGCCGTCGTCGAGCTCCTGGGCCCGCTCGATCGCGGACCTGGCCGCGTCGGGGTCGGTCCCGGCCAGCACCCACGCCAGCCCGACGTGGGCGGGAACCAGGGCCTGCCGGTCGCCGGAGGGGGATCCGAGGCGCAGCGCCTGCTCGTAGGCCTGGCGGGCCAGCGCCAGCTCACCCCGCTCGGTCCGGGCGGCGGCCAGGACGTGGTGGGCGTAGGCCTCGGTGCGGGCGCCCACCCGGGCGAACACCTCACGGGCCCGCTCCGCATCGGCGATCGCCTCGTCCACGGCACCGGTCTGGAGCAGGGCCTCGGAGCGGTTGCAGCGCGCCACGCCGATGATGGTGGCGAAGCCCTGGGCCTCGGCCAGGTCGATGGCCCGCCCGGTCACCTCCAGCGCCTCGGCGTAGCGCCCCTCCTCGAGGTGGTGGGACCCGAGGTTGGTCAGGATGCGGGCCTGCTGGAGCTCGTCACCGGCCTGCTCGGCCGCGGCCAGGGCCTGGTGGTAGTGGTTGCTGTTGCTGCGGCGGTCCCCGTCACTGGCGGCGACCAGGGCGGCGGCGGTGTGGGCGTAGCCCAGGGCGCGGTCGTCGCCGTGCCGGGTGGCCAGCGCCATCGCCTCGTCCACGCAGTGGCGTGCCTCGTCGAGTTCCCCGCGCAGCCAGTGGGCGGTGGCACGCCAGCCGAGGAGGATCGCGAAGGCCGCGCTGTCCTCGCGCTCGGGACCACGGCCATACGCCGCGATCGCGGCGGCCAGGTCCCCCCGGGTGTGGTGGATCAGCCCGAGCTGGGTGGCCAGCTCCGTACTCAGGGGTCCGGAGTCCTCCAGCCCCGCCGCGTCGAGGCAGCGCAGCGCCTGGGCCCACTCCCCGCGGAAGGCCAGGGCCTCCGCGCGCAGCGACTCGATCCGCGGCGTGCGGAGCGCGGTCGGGAGCCGCTCCACGCTGCTGGCCACCGCCGCCAGGTGGCCACCGTGGATGAGCGCGCGACCGTGGTCCTCCAGCAGCCGGACGGCCTGCTCGGGTCGGTCGGCCCGCGCGAGCACCGACAGCCCCGCCGCCACCTCACCCCGGCGGGTGAGGGTGTCGGCCACCGCCTCGACGATGCCGGCCTGCGGCTCGAGGTGGGGGAGCAGGTGCTCGTCGACCAGACGCTGGATCGCCGGCGCGAGCTCCACGACCTCGTGGTCACCGACCCGGGCACGCGCCAGACCGCGGCGCAGGAGCACCTCGACCTCGTCGTCGACCTGCGCGGCGGGGGCATCGGTCAGCTGGGCGAGCCGCTCGGGCGTCGTGCCGTCGAGGAGGTGGATGCGGGCGAGGAGATCCTGGATGTGCGCCTCGGACTCGGCCGCCACGATCCGGCGCAGGTACCGGCCGATCGGCCCCGAGGAGCCCGTGAGCCGTTCGAGCTCCGCCGAGCGCCGCGGCGCGCTGACGTCCGCGAGGGCGTCGAGGGCGAGGCGTACCCCGGCGGGCCAGCCACCCGTGGCGTCGGTGATCCGGGCGGCCAGCGCCTTGTCGCGGCCGAGTTCGTCCTCGACGGCCTGGGCCACCACGGAGAGATCCAGTCCGAGGTCGCGCGCGTCCACCTCGAGGACCCCGCCGGAGGCCCGCCCGCGGTCGTCGACGAGCCCGAGGGCGCGCCGGCCCACCACGACCAGGTACCGGTCGGGGACGGGCTCGTCGGCCAGTGCCCGCAGCAGGTCGTGGGTCGGGCTCCCGAGCACCTCGTGAGCATCCTCGAGGACCAGCCGGCGTGGTCCTGCGGCGTGGGCGTCGCGCAGGACCGGGAGCGCCTCGGCCGGCGTCGGCGGGTGCGTCGGGAGGTGCTCGGGGGCCCGTGTCGGACCCAGCGCGGTCAGCACACCCGTCAGGAAGGTGGCCAGGTCCCGGTCCGCGGTGTCGAGCCGGTACCAGACCGTGTCCGCGTCCGGCAGGGTGCTCGCGAGCAGGGTGGTCTTCCCCCAACCGGCGCCCGCGGTGATGACGACGAGCTCACGTTCGAGGAGCGCACGGGCCCGTGCGCTCATCCTCGGCGGGGACCACGTCACCCGTGGAGGTGACGGCCGCCGCCGCTTCGCCTCCGACGCGACGATCGGCTGCCTCCCTGCTGGCTGGCCTGGCGCAGCCTACCCAGTGTGACCTCGGCGCCACTGCGCGCGCGGTCAGCCACTGCCCGGTGGGCCGGTGGGCAGGGGCTCCGTGGGCTGCCCGGACCGTCACGTGCGCCCGTCGTGACACGGCTGAAAGGTGCCCGCGCATGCTGTGCACCGTCCCATCCACCGCGTCATCGCGGCGGGGCCGGCCCGCGGCCCGTCAGCGCAACAGGGGGAAGCCGTGACCACGACGACCAACAGCCACCGCTCCACGCCGGCCATCACCACGCAGCGTGACACCGACCCCATCGTCGGTCGCGCCCGCCTCCTCGGCCGTGTCGAGCGTGAGCTGGCGCAGCAACGACCGGTGAACCTGCGGGGTGGTCCGGGTGTGGGTAAGAGCCGGGTACTCCACGAGCTCGCGGCCCGCCACCTCGGTCCCGTCCACCTCGTCGGCGGGGCAGCCGGGCGTGGTGGCACACCCTGCGTGCGCGACGTCCCCGAGGGCGAGCTGCCCCTGCTGGTCCTGGTGGACGACGCCGAGCGGCTGCCCCGCCTGGAGATCGCCCGCATCCACGCCCTGCACGCCCAGCCCTGGTGCCGGGTCGTGACCGCGGTCGCGAGCCAGGCGGACCCCGATGCCCAGCTCGGCAGCTGGTGGGAGGGTGGGCCCTGGCGCCGCGTGGAGGTGACCCCCCTCGACCGGCGGGCGACGGCCGTCCTGCTCGAACAGCTCCTCGGCGGCCTTGCCGAGCCCCGCCTGGTCCACGAGGTGTGGCGGATCACGGGGGGCAACCCCGTCGCGGTCAAGGAGCTCGTGCGGGACGCCCGGGAGACCGGGTGCGTCGGCCCCGGTGCGGACAGCTGGCGGCTGGTCGCGCCGCTGCCGCTGCGACGCCTGAGCGCCTGGATCGATCCCCGCCTCGCGGGCCTCAGCGAGGCGGCACGCCGCAACCTGCAGGTGCTGTCGGTGGCCTCCCCCCTGCCGATCCGTGCCGCCGCGAGCCTCATCGATGCCCGCGCGGCCCAGGAGCTCGAGGCCCGGGGCCTGGTGCGCTACCAGGCCAGTGCACGGGGTCGCACCCTGGCCATCATCGACCCCGTGCACGCCGAGGTGGTGCGGGCCGCCATGCTGCCCGAGCAGCGGCACGAGGTCCTGGTCGCGTTGGCGGGCACCTTCGACCGTCTCGCCCTGACGGGCCGGCGACGGCTGGAGCTCGCGCGCTGGCGCCTGGAGGTCGGCGGGTGGTCCGGTGAGGAGCTCAGCGCCGCCAGCGTCGTCGCCCACGGCTGCGGGGACCCGGTGCTGGCCGGTGAGCTGGCCGATGCTGCCCTGGTGGCAGGTGAGGACGCCACGGCCCGTCGCGTCCTGTCCATGACCACCGTGGAACGGTGTGCGGGCGCGCCCGTCGATCCGACCACGGGGTGCAGCCCCTGCGGCCCCGCGGGTCCGTCACCCCTGGGCGACACCGAGGTGGACGACCTCGTCGCGGCGCAGGCGCTGGCCGTCGGGGCGGGACGCTGGTCCGAGGCCGCCACCGCGCTGCTGTCCGTCACCGACCCCGTCGCCGCGGCGGACCCCGAGGGCTCCCCTGCACCGGCTGCGGCACGGCGGGCCTACGCCGCGCTGCTGCAGGCCCTGGGTGGGGACGGGGCTGCGGCGGAGGCGACCCTGGAGGGGCTGGACGGGCTCGACCTGGCGGATGACGGTGCGGCGGCCCTGTCACAGGGTGCCGTCGCCCCGACGACGACCCGGATCCTGGCTGCGGTCGCCGACGCCGTGGTCGGCCTCCACACCGGGGACGGCGACCGCGTCGACCTCGCCGCGGAGACCGTCGCGCCGCTGCTGCCCCAACCGGGCACGGAGAGCGTCCTGTCGACCGCCGAGCACCTCCTCGCTGGAGCCCGTCTGCTGACCGATGGCGACCGTCCCCTGCGGGAACGGATCGCCGAGGCCGGCGACGAGGTGGACGGCAGCCTGCGCAGCTTCGGTGCGGAGACCGGCTGGTGGTACGCGGTGGAGGGGTGGCTGCGCTGGGAGGCGGGCGACCTCGCCGCCGCCCGCGATCGTCTGATCGCGGCCATGCTGGCCTGTCGCACCGCCGACCCGATCCGGCTCCGGGCCCTGGTCCTGGCGGACCTGGCGGTCCTCGCGGGTCTGGCGGGATCGGCGGTGGAGGCGGAGTGGCGCCTCGGCCAGGTCGGCGCTGACCGGGAGCACGGCCGGACCGTGGCCCACCGCTGCGACATCGCGGAGCTGCTGGTGCGGGCCACCCGTCGGGGGGTCGACGGGGTGGGGCAACAGCTGTGCGCCCTCGCGGAGCGCGCGGTGACGGAGGGCCGCACGCGGGATGCGGTGGCGACCTGGCACCTGCTGGCCCGGCTGGGCTGCGAGCCTGCGGACGCGCGCGCGGCCGTCACCGGGCTGGAGGCGCTGCAGGCGGCTGACGGGGCGGTGGCCATCGACGGCGTCGTGGCGCACGTGCGGGCCTGGGGTGCGGAGGATGCCGACGGGCTCGAGGCG
>SKTN01000242.1 GCA_007117945.1 Nitriliruptoraceae bacterium
GTGCGGGTCGAGCAGGTCGCCTGGCTCAGACGCATCCGTGCTGCCCTCGACACCGACGGGTTCGTCCTCCACGCACAGCCGATCACCGACATCAGCACCGGTCAGACCGTGCAGCATGAACTGCTGCTGCGCATGCGCGACCCCGACCAACCGGGCGAGCTGATCCGACCCGGGCGGTTCCTACCCGTTGCGGAGGAACTGGGGCTCGCCCCGGCCATCGACCGGTGGGTCCTGGCCCGCGGCTTCGAGTTCGCTGCCCAGGGACATCCGGTCGAGATCAACCTGTCCGCGACCTCGCTGGAGGATGCCCTGCTGCCGCAGGTCATCGAGCAGCTCCTCCACGACAGCGGCGCCCGACCGGGCGACGTGGTGCTCGAGATCACCGAGACCGCCCTCCTCGAGCACGACGTCACCGCCCGCTACTTCACCGATCGGATCCGCGAGCTCGGTTGCGGCCTGGCGTTGGACGACTTCGGGACCGGGTACGGCGGCTTCACCTACCTGAAGCGCTACCCGCTGGACTTCCTCAAGATCGACATCGAGTTCATCCTGGACGCGACCTCCAGCACCGCGAGCCGGCACGTGATCTCCTCGGTCGTCAGCCTCGCGCGGGCCTTCGGGTTGCAGACCATCGCCGAGGGTGTCGAGGACGAGGAGACCCTGCAGCTACTGGCGCGGCTCGGCGTGGACCTCGCACAGGGCTACCTCTTCGGTCGACCTGCACCTGCCACCTCCGTCCTCACGCACACACCACCGGGAAGGCACCGCCCATGACCGGAACCTTCGACGCGCCTCGACCCCAGACCAAAGCGCAGGAGCAACTCGACCGCGATCAGGCGATCTCCGATCTCAGCCAGGCGGTCGCGGACCGTGAGCAGCAGTCGAGCGACTTCGAACAGGACCGCACCGATCGCCAGCGGCGTGAGCTCGAGGACACACGGACCGGCCCGTCGAGGGAGGAAGACGGGGCCCTGCCGACCCTCGTCGCCTCACAGGCCCGCAGGGACGTCCACCAGGAGGTCCTCGACGACGCCCAGGCTGCCCGGGACCGGGAGCAGACCACCCTCGACGACCAGCAGGACGAGCTCGACGGCAGGGCCACCCCGCTCGACGTCGCCGAGCGGCGTTTCCGCGCGGCCGAGAACCGGGCCGCGGCTGCCGAGGCCCGCGCCCAGGCGGCACTGCGCCGAGCGCAGCTGACCCGGGAGCGCGCCATCGCCACGGCACGGCTCGAGGACCTCCCCGAGGAGGATGAGTGAGCACCTCCCTCGGCGCGATCGGCCGTCGTGCGGCGCTCGACCACTCCCTGCGCCGGTGTGCCACAGGGTACTGATGGCCTGACAGCAGGGGCCGTTCTCCCTGGTGTGTCCGCGTTGGCACCGAAATACCGTTCCAACGTCCGCTGGAGCGCGCTCTGACGGGTTCGTCGGACGCCACCGACGTCCGATGGTGCCCCGCTGCACCGCCCCCTGGAGCGACCGCGCGATGACGAGCACGCAGGGCACGCCCACGCCACGACGATCCGCATCCGGACGTGTGCCCCGCCGCGGCTACGTGGTGCTGCTGGCCGGCCTGCTGTCCAACTTCAGCGTCGGCATCCTCTACACGTGGAGCAACATCCGCGACGCCCTCGAAGGCTACGAGGAGTGGGCCGTCTCGCAGCTGACGATCCCCTTCTCCGTCGGCGGGCTGACCTTCGCGCTGCTGCTGATCGTGGCCGGTTCCCTCCAGGACCGGTACGGACCCCGGCCCGTCATGATCGCCGGGATTTTGATGGTCGGCGGTGGGACCATCCTCAGCGGCCTGGTGACGCGGGCCCCGGGGTTGTTCTTCATCACCTTCGGTGTGGTGGTCGGCGCCGGGCTCGCCTTCGTGTACGCCTGCCCCAGACCGGCGGCGATGAAGTGGTTCGACCCCTCCCGCAAGGGGATGATCAACGGCCTGGTCGTCACCGGGTTCGGGCTTGGCGCGCTGTGGCTCGGACCCACGCAGCTACTGCTGCTCAACACCTTCGGCTACTCCCTCGAACGCACCCTGGTGACCCTCGGGCTGCTCATCCTCGCCATCGGCCTGCCCTGCGCCGCGGTGATGGTCGACCCGCCCGCTGGCTACGTGCCGCCGGCACCGGCCCGCGACGCCGGCAAGCCTGAGCGTGAGACCCACCGTCACGCACCGAGCGTGGCGCTCGGCACCGCGGTACGCACCCGGCAGGCCTGGATGCTGCTGGGCATCTACGCCCTCTTCTGCTCCGCCGGCGCGATGGTCATCGGCAGCGTGGGTTCGATCCTCAGCACCCAGACCCGCGGCGGGCTCGACGGCGCGATGGGGCCCACCCTGCTGGTCCTCCTCCCCCTCGCCGTGCCGATCCTGTCGGTCACCAACGCCATGGGTCGCAGCGGCGGCGGTATCGGCTCCGACTACCTCGGCCGCAAGCGCACCTATGTGGTCATGCACGTGGTACTGCTCGCCAACATGTTCCTGCTGCAGTTCTGGACGACCCCGGGGACGATCCTGATGGGGGCCCTGATCGCCGGCGCCTGCTACGGGGCTGCGCTGGCCGTGACCCCCTCGATCGTGGCGGACTACTTCGGCCTGAAGGCCTACGGCGCCAACTACGGCTTCGTGTTCTTCGGGTGGGGTATCTCCCTGCTGCTGGGCCCCCAGATCGGCTCCAGCGTGCTGGCGGCCACCGGCAGCTACATCGGTGCGTACTACGCCGCGATCGGCCTGCTGTCCCTGTCCCTGCTGCTGGTGTTCCTGCTGCGCCAGCCACGCTTCACCGCCGACCAGGTCCTGGATGGTCCGGTGCCGCTGCCGGTCGCGGTGGCCGTCGCACCCGCACCCGCCGAGGCTGCCGCGTAGTCGTCCGCGTGTCCCTGGCCACGGCGCGCACCTAGCATCTCTGCACCGGCCGAGCGGGGGGGCGCAGGTGCGTGCAGCGGTGGTGGAGCAGCTTGACGGACCGTCGGCGATCCGTGTGCAGGACCACCCTGCGCCCACGGGCGAAGGGGTCCGTGTCGCGGTAGCGGCCGCGGGGGTGACCTTCCCCGACGCCCTGCTGACCCGGGGGCTGTACCAGCTGCGCCCCGAGCCGCCCTTCGTGCCCGGTTCGGAGGTCAGCGGGGTGGTCACCGACGCGCCTGAGGGGTCCGGCCTCCTGCCCGGCCAGCGGGTCGCCGCTTTCCCGGGCCTCGGGGGGTTCGCGGAGACCGTGCTCGTGCCACCCCACCTGGTGTTCCCCCTGCCCGACCAGGTGGACATCGAGGTGGCCGCCGGGCTGCCCATGAACCTGCTCACGGTGCACTTCGCGCTGCTGGACCGGGGCCGGCTGCAGGCCGGTGAGCGGGTGCTGATACACGGCGCTGCCGGCGGCATCGGCGTCGCTGCGATCCAGCTCGCCGCGGCCCGCAACGCCCAGGTCATCGCCGTCACCTCGACCACCGACAAAGCCGAGGTTGCGCGTGCCGCGGGGGCCCACCACGTCGTGGACGTCGATGGCTTCCGCGACGCCGTCCACGACCTCACCGGTGGCGAGGGGGTGGACGTGGTGCTCGATCCCGTGGGTGGGGACCGCGTCACCGACTCCCTGCGCTGTCTGCGTCGCCGCGGCCGGCTGCTGATCGTCGGCTTCACCGCCGGCTCGATCCCGCAGATCAAGGTCAACCGCCTGCTGCTCAACAACCTCGACGTCATCGGGGTCGGCTGGGGCGCGTACTGGCTCGCGGAACCCGGCTACCCCGCCGAGCAGTGGGCCGACCTCCTGCCCGATCTGCGTGCCGGGCGCCTCCTCCCACCGATCGGCGCCCGCTACCCCCTGGAGGAGGCCGCGGAGGCGGTCGCCTCCCTGGAGGAGCGCCGAGCCCTGGGCAAGGTCCTGCTGGTGCCGTGATCCCTCGCCAGGTGCTGATCGCAACTCAGGGCCGGCCGGTGATCACCTCGAGATCCTCGGCTCCCGCCACCTTGATGGCCCCGGCCTTGTCGACCGCGACCTCCAGCGTGCGTGGACCGACGCGGAGACCACGCACGACCAGACCAGCTGCACCGACGGCTGGAGACAGCCGGATCACACCCGCGGGGACGTCCGGCTCGAAACCGAGGACGGCCCGGGCCAGCAGCAACGGGACCGCGGCGCTCCAGGCCTGCGGGCTACACGCCACGGGGTAGGGCACGGGCTCGGGGAGGTCTCCACGCCCGATACCGCCGAGCAGCTCCGGAAGCCGGTAGTCGAACCGCTCGGTGAGATCGAGCAGTTCGGCGATCAGACGGACGAGACCGTCCTGGGCACCGACCCGTGCCAGTCCGTGCGCCACGATCGCGCTGTCGTGGGGCCAGATGGCACCCCGGTGGTAGGTGAGCGGTGCGTAGGCGCGCTCGCCAGCACCAAGGGTGCGGATGCCCCAACTGTCGAACAGGTCGGGCGCGGTGATGCGTGCGGCGACCCGTGCGGCATGCTCATCATCGAGGACTCCGGTCCACAGCGCGTGGCCCATGTTGGAGGACGCCACGCGCAGGGGCCGCTTCTCCCGGTCGAGGCCCATCACGAGCCCGTCGAGCTCATCGTCCCAGTAGGCAGCGAGGAACGCCGCCCGCAGGTCGCTCGCCCGCTCGGCGAGCTCGGTCGCGGCCGCCGGGTCGCCGTGGTGGCGTTCGAGCTCCGCCAGTCCTTCCAGGGCGCCGTAGAGATAGGCCTGGACCTCGACCAGCGCGATCGGTGGCACAGCGAAGCTGCCATCGGCGTGGACCATCGAGTCCCCGGAGTCCTTCCAGCCCTGGTTCTCGATCCCGCGCCCGTCGGCGACGGCCTCGACGAAGCCGTCACCATCCACGTCGCCGTGTTCGATGCACCAGGTCACGGCCGCGCGGGCGGCGGGGAGCAGCGCGGCCACCCGGTCCGGGTTCGCTCCCCACCGCGCCGCCTCGGCGAGCACCCACACGAACAGCGGGGTGGCGTCGGTGGTCCCGTAGTAGGCCTCTCCCGGCTCGAGCCCGAACACCCCCTGGGAGCCGGTGCGGAGCTCGTGGAGGATCCGGCCGGGTTGCTCCAGGGACCGCGTGTCATGGCGTCGGCCCTGCCGTCGAGCAAGCGCTTCCAGGGTGTCGAGAACCGGGTCTGTCCCCAGGGGGAGCGCGGCGTAGGCGGTGAGCAGCGCGTCGCGGCCGAACAGCGCCATGAACCATGGTGCACCAGCGGCGGTGTAGCGCTCATCCCCCATCTGGACCCGCAGGGCAGCCAGATCATCCACCGCACCTCGAACCGCCCGGGACCACCTGTGGTCGTCCGTGACGACCTCCAGGCTCGCCCGCGACGCCATCTCCGTGACGGGCATCCGATCGCCGGCGAGCTCCGCCGGGGTGAAGGTCAGGGTCAGCTCCCACACCTCGCCCACCGCCGGATCGAGCTGCCACCGCAGGCCGCCGTCGGGCAGCACGTCGGGCGCAGGGCCGTCCACCTCCAGCCACAGCACGACCTGGCCGCGCTCAACCAGGCGAGTCGGCCCCGGCCTCGATGCCCCCCCATCGGCGACCGCGCTGAAGGTGCGCTCGTCAACGGGCGTGAGCGGGTGGCCTGGTCCGGTGACGTGCCCACCCTTGACGTCGAACATCCCCGCCAGGTCCGTGCCCAGCTCGATCACCAGCTCCATCGCGGGGCCATCGACGAGCCGGTGCACGCTGTAGCGATCCGTCATCACCCCCTCGACGGTGCGATGGCGGAGCAGGACCCCCCGTGCGTCGCCGTGCGCGTTGAAGGAGGTCGCCAGGGCGGTGTCCAACTCGCTCGCGCTGCGTCGTGCCGATCGCAGCACGTTGGGTTCCACCCCATCCATGGTCAGGCGGTACCGCGACAACCGCCGCTGGTCGGCGTGATAGACCCCGTGGAAGGTCCCCTCCTCGAAGGCCCCTGAGGGGGCGCTCGACACCACGGTTCCGGCCCCGACCAGCGCGATCGGCGTGGCCGAGGGCACCCGGTGGCTCGATCCGTCGGTCCGAACCGTCGTCACCCCTTCACCCCCGTCGCCGCGACGCCCTGGATGAAGTAGCGCTGGAAGATCAGGAACACGATCAGCACGGGCAGGGTGGTCAGCATCGATCCAGCCATGGCCACGGGGGTGTTGAGGGACTCCCCTGTCGCCTGGGCTATCTGGCTCAGCCCAAGGGGCAGCGTCCAGATCGAGGAGTTGGTGGGTGCCGCGATCAGCGGGTGCAGGAACTCGTTCCACGATCCCTGGAAGCTCAGGATCGTCAGAGCGATCAACCCGGGGACGGCCATCGGGAGGATGATACGCCACCAGGTGGTGAACACGCTGGCGCCATCCACCTTGGCAGCCTCCTCGATCTCTCTGGGCACCGACTCGAAGAACTGTTTCATGAGGAAGATCCCGAAGGCGTCGACCATGAGCGGAACGATGAGCCCGGAGAAGGAGTTGAGCATCCCGAGCTGGCGCAGCACGAGGAACCGCGGCACCGCGAGCACGATGCCCGGCACGGCCAGGGTGGCCACGATGAAGGCGAAGATCACCTTGCGGCCGGGGAAGTCCAGACGGGCGAGCGCGTAACCGGCCAGGGAGGCGAGGAAGATCCTGCCCACCACCACCGACACCGTCACGATCACCGAGTTGCGCAACCACAAGGGGAAGGCGGAGTTGCCAACGACCTCCCAGGCTGCGGTGGTGACGTCCGCGGGGACCAGCCCGAGCGGGTTGGCCGCAACCTCGGCGCGGGTCTTGAACGAGGCGGAGATCGCCAGCAGGAAGGGCATGAGGTAGAGGAAGGCGAAGAACAGCAGGACCGCGTACCCCAGCATCCGGCGGGTCCGGCGGGTCATGCGGTCGAGGGGTGTACGTCCCGAGACGGCGGTCATGGTGGCCATGTTCAGCGCTCCTCAGTCCTCGTCGGTGCGCAGGACGCGCCGCTGGATCAGGGTCAGGGTGATGATGAGGATGAACAGCAGGAAGCTGATCGCTGCGGCCCGTCCCATGGCCGAGCCGTCGAAGCCATCGCGGTAGACGAGGTAGGCCGGAGTCAAGGTGGTCTTCTGGGGGCCACCACCCGAGATCACGTAGATCTGATCGAACACCTGCCAGGTCCCGATCAGCCCGATGGTCAGGACGAAGAACAGCGTCGGCTTCATCAGCGGCAGGGTGATCTTGAAGAAGTGCTGGAGGGTGCTCGCCCCGTCGACCCGTGAGGCCTCCTCCACCTCGTTGGAGATGTTCTGCAAGCCGGCGAGGAAGATCAGCATCATCGTGCCGGTGGTCGTCCACGTCGCGAGCATCATGATGCCGAACAGGGTGACGCTGGGTCCGGACGCCCACTCCCACAGCGACAGCGAGAGGAACTCCGTCCCAGCCATCCAGCCGGGTGCGGTGTCGACACCGATCGCACCGAGGATGCTGTGACCGAGCCCGGTGGCGTCCGCCAACCAGCGGGTGTCATCGGGGAGACCGACGGCACCGAACAGCGCGTTGATCGCGCCGTTGGTCTGGAACAGGAAGATGAACACCAACCCGATCGCTACCGAGGAGGTGATCGACGGGAAGTAGTAGGTCGCACGGAAGAAGGTGCGCCCCTTGAGCAGCTTGTTGTTCACGATGACGGCGAGCACGAAGGCGATGATCGTCTGCGCCGGCACCACAC
>SKTN01000133.1 GCA_007117945.1 Nitriliruptoraceae bacterium
CCGATGCCCCAGCCCACCCCGGCGCGCTCCACGCGCCCCCCGAGGGCGTGGGCGATGAGCTGGTGGCCGAAGCAGATGCCGACGGTGGGCACCCCGGCGGCGGAGGCCTCGCGGAGGAAGCCGCCCAGGGCGCCGATCCAGGGCAGCTCGTCCGTCGCACCGTGTCGTGAGCCGGAGACCAGGACCGCGTCGTAGGCGTCGAGCCGGGGCAGCGGGTCACCACCGACGACGTCGATGCGCGTGAGCTGCAGCTCCGGTGCGTGGGCGGCGAACAGCCGGGTGAACATCTCCCCGTAGTCGCCGGCCACGTCCCGTAGCTCGACATCGACGTGATCGCACTCGAGGAGCGCCACGCGCCGGGGGGAGGGGGGCGGCGCTGCGGCGTCCCCGCCCTGCCCTCCCCGCGCCGGTGGGTACGCGCTGGGGGTCAGCTGCCCTTCCCCGGTTCGATCACCTCGTCGATCAGTCCGTACTCCAGGGCCTCGGCCGCGGTCATCCAGTAGTCGCGGTCGGTGTCCTTGCGGATCGTCTCCAGGCTCTGGCCCGTGCGTTCCGCGAGGATCTCGTTGATGCGCTCACGGATCCACACGATGTTCTTGGCCTGGATCTCGATGTCCTTGGCCGTACCGCGCGCGCCACCGAGGGGCTGGTGGATCATGATGCGGGCGTTCTCCGTCGCGGAGCGCGTGCCCGAGCCCGTGGCCAGCAGGAAGGCGCCGGCGGAGGCCGCCAGGCCGATGCAGCGCACGTTGACCTTGCTCCGCAGCAGGCGCACGGAGTCGTAGATCGCGAACATGCCCGTGATGATGCCGCCGGGGGAGTTGATGTAGAGGGTGATGTCCTCGTCGTTCTCCGCGTCCAGCGCGAGCAGCTGGGCGACGAGGTTGTCAGCGATGTCGTCCTCCAGCGGCCCCTTGAGGAACAGGATCCGCGACTCGAACAGCGTGTCGAACGCTCGGCGTGAGCCGCCCAGCAGCTTCTCGATGTCCTCGGACACGGAGGATCCTTCTCGTCGGGGGTGGTGACGTTGCGCCACGGCTGCGGATGGTAGCGATGGAGGGATGACGGGCTGCCAGCCTGCGTGTGGTCCGCTCAGGCGGGCTGCGTCAGCCTCCGGGTTCGCCGGAGGTGGCCGACCAGTGGGGGAAGTGCCCTTGACCGTGCGCGGGTCGCGCAGCACACTCAGGCGACCACCGCACTCTGGCGTGCGGTCACGCGGACCCAGCGGGCAGTGGCGGGAGGGTGACGCCATCGCCGGCAACGGGAGGAGGGAGCTCCGTGAGCGAGATCGAGGACGAGGAGAGCAAGCGTGGCCGCCGTTCGAGTGGCTCGAGGACCCTGTCGAGGGGCCTGTCGCTGCTGAACGCGCTCGGGGAGCACAGCGACGGTGCGACGGTGTCGGGGCTGGCGGAGTCCACCGGGCTGGACCGCGCCGTGCTGTACCGGCTGCTCGACACCCTGGTCGCCGAGGGGTTCGTCACCCGCGACGCGGAGACCCGCCGCTACCGACTGGGCCTGTCGATGCTCGAGCTCGGTGTGCGGGCGGCACAGGGCCTGGAGGTCCGCAGGCTGGCGGGTCCCCCGCTGCGGTCGCTGTCCGACGACACGGGTGAGACGGCCTGCCTGGCCGTCCGGGACCGCGATGACCTGGTGGTCGTCGAGGTGATCGAGCCGGGGGACCGGTTCGTGCAGGTGAACTACCGGGTCGGCTTCCGCCACGAGCTCGGGGTGGCCGCCCACGGCAAGGCGTTGCTGGCCTTCCTGCCCGAGGGGGCACGCAACCCCGAGCTGCAGTCCGTCCGGCAGCGGGGGGTGGCCTACACCCGTGACGAGCTGGAGCCGGGGGCCTCCGGGGTCGCGGCCCCGGTGTTCGATCACACGGGCAGGGCGGTGGCCGCCGTGGGTATCGTCGCCCCGACCGCTCGACTCCCGGAGCCGGAGTCCATCGCGCTGCGCGTGCTGCGGTCCGCGCGTGAGATCTCGGAGCGGCTGGGTTGGCGGCCGCGGAGGGCGACCTGATCGTGAGCGACAGCATCGACACCCACCCGGACCGCGATGCAGCGGTCACCGAGCTCCTCGGCGCCCTGGCCTACGGCCAGTTGCGCGCCATCGAGGCGGCTGCACGCCTGATCGCGGTGGCCCCCGACGCGGCCACCGCCGACCTCGCCGCGGACGTCGTCAGCCACGAGTTCGGCGCCTACCGCACCCTCCACGACGACCTCGCCGGGCGCACCGAGGACCCGAGCGCCGTCATGGACGGCATGAAGCCCTTCTTCGACGGCTACTTCGACCGGGCCCCGCTGGACGACTGGTTCGGTTCCAGCGTCTTCTTCGCCCTCGGGCTGCCGATCGCCGCGGACTTCGCCCGGGCGGTGGCACCCGTGCTCGACGACGATACCGCTGCCCTGGTCGTGGAGGCGATCGGGGGCCGGGAGCGCTTCGAGGAGGCGGCCGTCGAGCAGCTGCGTGCGCAGCTGGTGGACGCCGCGGCCCAGGCCCGGGCACGCCAGCTGGCGGGTGACCTCCTCGGTCGCGCCCTGACCAGCTACCAGGAGGCCATGGGGCACACCGACGCGCTCAAGGTGCTGTTCGCGGACGCGGCGGCCGCCGAGGGCACCACGGGCGAGGCCCAGGTCAAGCGTCTGGCGATGGAGGTGCTGACGGGCCACCGCCGGCGCACCGTCAGCCTCGGGCTCGAGGACCTCGGCGAGGACCTGTGAGCCAGGCTGTGCGCGGGCGTGAGGTGAGTGGCTGTCCGCTACCAGGGCCCTGGGGACCTTTCGGAGGGGACGACAGGCTCGGGCGGCTCGTCTAGCGTCGGTCGGGCCCGACGTCACCCGGACCCGAGGACGACATGCCGGCCCCACACCCGATCCGCCCGCTCAAGCCGCAGCTGCCCGAAGGGCTGCAGTTCGAGGTCAACCTCCTTGCCGGGGTGCTCGACGACGTCCTGGCCGAGTGCGAGGGCACGGAGTTCGTCGACACCGTGGCGTGGCTGCGCAGCGCAGCCGTGCGGGAGCGCGAGCGCGATCAGGGCTCCGTCGACGGACTGCTCGAGGAGGTCGGCGCCCTCGAACCGGACGTCTGCCGCAAGATCGCCCAGGCCCTGACCAACCACTGCCTGCTGCTCAACATCGCCGAGGACCGGCAGCGCATCAAGACCTCCCGGATGAAGGGACGTGCCGGGCAGGTCGACGGTGAGGGCATCGTCGCCGGGGTCAGCGAGGTCACCGCGCTGGTCGGGAAGAACGACACGCGCCGGTTGGTCCAGCGGATGCGGATCCACCCCGTGTTCACCGCCCACCCCACCGAGGCACGGCGCCGCTCGGTCACCCAGATCCTGCGCCGCGTCGCCGCGGAACTGAAGCGCCTCGACGAGATCGAGGTGGATGACGCCCTGATCCAGGACATCCGGCGCCGCCTGGTGGAGGAGGTCACGAGCCTGTGGCGGACCTCGCCCTTCCGCCCGACCCGGCCCCAACCCGTCGACGAGGTCCAGCGCGTGCTGGGCGTCCTCGGTGACCAGGTGTTCCACGTCGTCGCTGACGTCTACCGCGAGGTGGACCGCGCGTTGGACCAGACCACCGTCGGGGCCCGGCCACCGCTCACCGGCGCCTTCATGCGCTACGGCAGCTGGGTCGGGGGCGACCGCGACGGCAACCCCTTCGTGACCGCGGAGGTCACCCGCGACAGCGGGCGCCGCTACGCCGACGTGGCGCTGACCAAGCTGGAGGAGCACACCCGTGCCGTCGCCCTGAGCCTGACGGCCGATCCCTCCAGCGGCACGCCCATCAGTGACGAGGTCCAGGTGGCCCTCGATGCCGACCGCGAGCGGTTCCCCGAGCGCGCGACGGAGTTGGAGCGTGCGGCGCCGGAGCAGCCCTACCGCCACCGGCTCGTGCTGGTCGCCGACCGGATCGCGGCCACCCGCGAGGGTGCCGAACACGCCTATGACGGGCCGGAGGAGTTCCTCGAGGACCTGCGCGCGGTCCAGCGCTCCCTGGACGAGGCGGGCAGCCCCCGCCTGGCCTACGGCGTGATCCAGGACCTGATCTGGCGGGCGGAGACCTTCGGTTTCCACCTGGTCTCCCTGGAGGTACGCCAGCACTCGGCGGTGCACGCCCGGGTGCTCGAGGACCTGCAGGAGGGCATCTCCGAGGACATCGATGCCCTGGCCGAGGTCGTCCAGAACGGGTGGCCCGAGGGCACGGAGGCCACCTCCGAGGAGGCGGTAGAGGCCCTGGAAACGGTCCGGGCGATGTCGGACCTCCAGGAGCGGTACGGGCCGGAGGCCTGCTACCGCTACATCATCTCCTTCACCACCAGCGCCGTGAACCTCCTGGCCGTCCGGGCCCTGGTCCGCGCCGCCCTCGACGACGAGCGCTACGCCCGGTTCCGGCTGTCCGTGGTGCCGCTGTTCGAGACCCGGGCGGACCTGCAGCGTGCGCCGCAGGTCCTCGAGGAGGTGCTCTCCACCCCCGGGGAGCGGGAGAAGCTCGAGGAGGCCGGCCGTCGTCTCGAGGTGATGATCGGCTACTCCGACTCCGCCAAGGACGCCGGACTGCTGGCCGCGCACGTGGCGCTCCACCAACTGCAGGGGCAGCTCGCCCGTTGGGCGCGGGAGCAGGACATCGAGCTGACCTTCTTCCACGGCCGGGGTGGTTCGATGGGTCGTGGTGGTGGCCCCCTCAACCGCGCGATCCGTGGCCAGGGCGGTGGGTCGGTCGACGGCCGCTTCAAGGTCACCGAGCAGGGTGAGGTGATCTTCGCCCGCTACCGCTCGGTCAACACCGGTCGACGCCACCTCGAGCGCACGGTCAACGCCGTGCTGGCCAGCTCCACGCCCCACGCGGAGGAGCGTGCCTGGGCCCAGGAGGAGCGTTTCAAGGAGCTGGCGGACACCATGGCGCAGGCCAGCGAGGGTGCCTACCGGGCGCTGCTGGACGCCGAGGGGTTCGCGGAGTTCTTCACCCTGGCGACGCCCTACGACGAGATCGGGCAGCTGGCGATCGGCTCACGCCCGGCGCACCGGACCAAGGCCCGGGACCTGTCCTCGCTGCGGGCGATCCCGTGGGTGTTCGCCTGGTCCCAGAGCCGTGTGAACCTCACGGGTTGGTACGGCGTGGGCACGGGGCTGGCGACCATCGGCGCGCGTGAGGGGGGACTCGACACCCTGCGGGCGATGCGCCGCGAGTGGCCCTTCTTCACGCCGGTGATCGAGATGGCCGAGATGAGCCTGGCCAAGGCGGACAAGCTCCTGGGGCGCTACGCCCTGGAGCTCGGTGGCAACCCGGAGCTCGCCGAGCGCATCCTGGCGGAGTGGGAGCTCACCGAGGAGTGGGTGCTCAAGGTCACCGGTCAGGAACGCCTCCTCGAGCGCCAGCCGGCCCTGCGTGCCGCGGTGTCGCTCAGGGCGCCCGACATCGACGCGCTGTCGCTGCTGCAGCTGGCCACCCTTGCGCGCCTGCGTGACCAGCAGGAGCCGGATCCCTTCGACCAGCTGATCGTCAAGACCACGGTCGCCGGGCTGTCCGCCGGGTTGCAGAACACCGGCTGAGCGGACCCCGCGTCAGGCGCTGCGCCCCACCGATCCCTGATCGGTGGGGCGCTCGACGTCGGGATCGATGGTGCGTTCGGCGAGGGTGCGCTGCACGGCCAGGGAGTTGGTGACCAGCTCACCGAACCCGGCAGGGTCGGCGATCAACCAGGAGTGGCCGGCCTCGGGGATGATGTCGCCCGGGGCGCCGGCCGCGTCGCACATGGCCAGGAAGGTGGCCTCCGGGACGACCTGGTCCTCCGAGCCCCACAGGATCGACACGGGCAGGCCGTTGGCCGCCAGGGTCGCCAGCTCCTCGCGCAGGTCCGCGGTGCGGGCCAGATCCGCCGCGCGACGCATCGCTCCGGGGTTGGTCAGGGCGTTGCCGACCAGGTCCCGCACGACCACGGGCAGGACGCGGCGGTAGTCCCGCCGCCGGAACTCGCCCGGCATGCGCAGGCCCCAGTCCCAGATGGGGCGGTCGGCCAGGGTGCGCTCGCCGTCGCGGGAGCTCTTCCAGACCGACCCTCCCACGGAGTTGACCAGCACCAGGGCCCGCAGCCGCTCGGGCTCCTCCCAGGCCGTGGCGGTGGCCACCGCCCCGCCGAAGGAGTGGCCGACCAGGGTCACGCCCTCGCGCAGGTCGAGGGTGTCGAGCAGTTCGAGGACCCATGCCGCCAGGCGCGGGAAGGTGTACTCACCCTCGAGGGGATCGCTGCGGCCGAAGCCGGGTAGGGCCGGGGCGATCACCCGGGAGCCCGTGGCAGCGATCAGGGGGAAGGCCTGGGCGTAGGAACGGGCCGTCAGCCCCCAGCCGTGCAGGAACACCACCGCGGGACCATCACCCGCATCCCCGTAGGCGACGGTGCGCCCCGCGAGCGTCGTACGGTGCCAGCGCAGACCGGCGTCGGGTCGCGCTGCCACCTGGGACTCCCTCGTCGCCGCACATCCACGCCCCACAGCCGCCCCGTAGGCACACCGCCAGGCGTATCCCACGATCCCGTCGGCTGTGACGGGCCGGGCCGGGAGTCTATCGTCGCCCCGCCCAGCCGACCCAGCGGATGCGGCGGTGGGGACCGGACAGGACCATCGAGGAGGCAGCAGGTGACCGGACAGCTCGCGATCATCGGAGGGACGGGTGCGATGGGGCGGGGCCTGGCGGTCCGCCTGGCCCGCAGCGGGGTCGAGGTGGTGATCGGCTCCCGTGACGCCGCCCGGGGCGCCGCCAAGGCGGAGGAGCTCAGCGCCGACCTCGCGCCCGACGCGCCGGTGATCACCGGCACCGACAACGCCTCGGCCGCACGGGCGCCGATCGTCGTGCTCGCCGTGCCCTTCGAGTCGTTGGAGGACAACCTCGACGCGATCGCCGCGAGCGCCGGGGGAGCGGTCGTGGTCTCGATGGTCAACCCCCTGGGCTTCGATGCCACGGGGCCCCACCCCATCAGCGTGCCCGCGGGTTCCGTGGCCGAGCACATCGCCGCCCGCATCCCCACGGCACGGGTCGTCTCGGCCTTCAACACCGTGGCCAGTCCCGTGCTCAACGCCGTCGACGAGCCCGTGGACGAGGACATCCTGGTCGCCGGCGACGACGCCGAGGCCGTCGAGACGGTCATCGCCCTCGCGAACCGCCTCGAGGGAGCCAGGGGGGTGGCCGTCGGTGCGCTCCGGCTGTCCTCGGTGCTGGAGTCGCTGACGCCGGTGCTGATCGGGGTGAACAAGCGCTACCGCACCCACGCCGGTGTGCGCTTCAGCCGCCTGGAGATCCGCTGAGGGGACGTGCGGCGGTGGCCGGTCCCTGGGCTCCTGCCCAGGGACCGGCCACCGCACCCGGCTCCACCGGCGCAACGCCGCCGAACGTGGCTGTTCCCTGGGCCCCTGCCCAGGGAACAGCCCGGGCACGTGCCGATGGGGCGGCGACGGGGGTGCGTCGCCGGGGCCGCG
>SKTN01000291.1 GCA_007117945.1 Nitriliruptoraceae bacterium
TCGGTTCGAGCCGCCCGTGGCCGCTGTGGCGGCCTCCTCAGGGTGCGACCTCCAGCACGCGGTGCAGGGGTGTCTCCACCACCCGCCGGCAGGAGCTGAACCCGGCGGCGCGGGTCACCTCGGCGAAGTCGGCGTCGGGCGCCTGGGCACCGAGGTGGCGGTCACCGCCCTGGGACAGCGCGCTCGGCAGGCAGATCATCGTGGAGGCGGCGAGGAAGCTGCGGCCCACCGGCGTGTGCCCGTCGGCGAGCCGGTCCCCGGCCACGGGTTCCACCAGCAGCAGGCGGCCACCCTCCGTCAGGTTCTCGCGGACCCGACGGCACACCCCGACGGGGTCGCCCATCTCGTGGAGGGCGTTGAGGACGCACACCAGGTCGTAGCCCGCATCGGGGAGCTCGGCGGCGTCACGCACCTCGAAGGTCACCCGGTCAGCGACCCCGGCCTCGGCAGCGGCACGGCGCGCCGCCTCGATCGACAGCGCGTGCTGGTCGAAGGCCGCGACGGTCGAGGCCGGGTACGCCCGGGCCAGCAGGATGCTGGAGGTCCCGAAGCCACAGGCGACGTCGGCCACGCGTCCGCCGGCACGCAGCCGCTCGTCGATGCCGGTGAGCGCCGGGATCCAGGAGCTGGTCAGGTGCGTCTCGAAGGCGGGGCGGAAGGCGCGCGCCACCCCGCTGAACAGCCCCGGATCGTGCGCTTCCCAGGGCACCGCCTTGCGGCGACGGAAGGCGTCCGCGACGTCCTCGACCCGGCGGTGGACGGCGCTGACGGTGGTCAGGCCGCCGGCGGCGAAGCTCGGTCCGCCCTCCTCCGCCAGGCAGGCGCGTTGCTCCGGTGTCAGCCGGAAGCGGTCGGTGTCCTCGTCGTGCTCGCAGTACCCGCTGACGGCCTGGGCCCGGAGCCACTCCAGCACCAGCCGCGGCTCGTACCCCGTGCGCGCAGCCAGCTCCACCCCGGTCTGCGCGCCACCGTCGGCCAGGGCCCGCCACAGCCCCAGCTGCTCGCCCAGCACCACCGTCGACAGGTGCATGCCGGCGGCCTGGTCCGCGGCGAACCGGGCGAGGAAGTCGTCGAGTCGCGCGCGGTCGGGCTGCGGGGCCGCGTCGGGCTGCCGGTAACCGTTCGGCCCGGTCGCCACCCCCGGCGCTGCCGTGTCCGTCAGGTCGATCGGGGTTGTCGAGGTGGTCGTCGTGGCGGTCATCGTGCTGCACCTCCCGGAACCTGGCGCAGGTCCGTCCCGCGCCGGTACCACCACGATGCACGGGCCCGGTCGCGACGACCTCCGGTGATGCACCCATCCTGTGGTCGCTTCGGCATGGGCGTTTCCACCCATCACGCGGGCCGCCCCGGACCCTCAGGCCCCGCGATCTGCGGGATCGACGAGCCCGGTTGCGAAGGCGATCCGCGCCGCCTCGGTGCGTGACGAGACCGCGAGCTTGCGGAAGACGTTCGACAGGTGCCGCTCCACGGTGCGCTCGCTGATGACCAGCTCGCGGGCGACGGCGGCGTTGCTCGCCCCGACCGCCACCGCGCGCAGCACCTCGACCTCCCGGGGGCTGAGGCCTCCCGGCACCGGCTCCGCTGTCGCAGCCCCCCGGGTGACCGGTTGCGGCGCCGCGCCGAGGGCGACGAGGGCGGCCGCGGCCAGTTCCTGTTCCCTCGCAGCGGTGTCCCGGTCACCGGCCAGTTCCAGAGCGGCGGCCAGGCGCAGTTGGGTCCGTGCCGTCTCGTAGCGCGCGCCGAGCTCCCGCCAGCAGCGGTAGGCGTCGCGCAGCATGCCCAGCGCGACCTGGGCCTCGCCGCGCAGCAGTGCGGCGACCCCGGTGGCCTCGTGGGCGCGTGCACACAGTCCCGTGGTGTCGAAGGTCGCCGCGATGGCCCGGAGCTCCGCAGCCGTGGCTGCCGCGAGGTCGACGTCGCAGGTGTACTCGGCGAGCTCGAGCCGGGCGGCCAGCAACGGTGCACGCGCCAGGGGTTGCACCGTCGCCGCCAGGGCCGCATCGAGGCAGCGACGTGCCACCTCGACGTCGCCCTCAGCCAGCTTGAGCAGTGCCCAGCCCGGCTGGGGGTCACGGCCGAGCTCCCGGGCCCGGTCGAAGGCCCGTGCGGCCCCGGAGTGGTCACCGCGGATCCGTGCCAGTTCGCCCAACTCGTACTGCGCCGCGGCGACGACGCCGAGGTTCATGTCGGCCAGGTCCTGGCAGGCCTGCCGTGCGTGCGCCTCGGCCTGGGCCCAGGCGCCCTCGAGGTGCAGCAGCTGCGCACGGTGCACCCGGCAGATGCCGGTGAACATCGCCGCGTTGCTGAAACGGTCGCACCACCGCTCCGTCGCCTCGGTCCACGCCCTGGCCCGCTGGTAGTCGGCGAGTTCGAAGAACAGGCCCATCACCTGGCAGTAGAGGTTCCCGGCCCAGTTGGGCGTCACCGCGCCGGCGTGGACCGGCAGCATCGCTTCGTCGCACGATGCCAGGCCCTGGTCCACCTCACCGAGGCGAACCCGCGCCACCCCGGTGTAGACCAGGGCGATCGCGCGCAGGGTGGCGTCGTCGTGGCGGTCCGCGATGGCCTGGAGGCCCTGTGCATGGGTGACCGCGTCCTCGAACCGCTCGGCGTCGAGCGCGCCGAGGATGTCGAGGTAGACGAGGTAGCCGTGCTCAGGGCACTCCGGGCCGTCGGCCAGGAGTCGACGGGCGCGGCTGATCCAGCCCGACCCGATCGTCTCCTCCCCGCGGAGCAGCCACAGGAACCCCATCTCCACGGCGAGCTGGGCCGCTGCGGGGGCCTGCTCCCCCTGGAGGCAGCGCCGGTAGACCTCCTCCGACAGCGACAGGGACTCGTCGGTGCGGCCGAGCCACCACGCGGCGTCCGCGTAGGCGGCGAGGTCCTCGAGGGCCAGTTCCGTGTCGGCGGCCAGGGCGGCGAAGCGGGCGTGGGCACGGTCCCACCGCCCGTCGGCGTAGGCCTCGCGGGCCTCGTGCAGCCCTGCAGCCAACAGGTCTCCCTCCCGGTGCCGGCAGTATCGCAGGCGCCGCCGCCGAGGGCCGAGGAGGTCGCGTGGCCGTGCGCTGCTGCGCCGGCACGGCTGCCCGCCGCGCGCCGTGATGCTCCCGTCGGGCAGGTTCCGCAGGTCGATCGGTGCCGTCCGTACGAGGCGACCTGCACCATCGCGCAGCCGCGTGTGGAGACTGGGAGCACGGACCGGGAGGCCCAGATGAGCGGACCGTCAGGGCGGCAGCAGCTGCTGTTCACCGAGCGGCGTCAGGCGCACGGCTGGCTGGTCGCTCACCTGTCGAGCGCCGCGATCGGAACGGTCACGTGGGCCTACCTCGCCGCGATCGTGCTGGGCATCTGGCCCGACGCACCGGTGGTGCCGGCGGTGTTCGCGTTGCTGGCGATCGGGCTGCTCGGTGCCCTGCTGTGGGGGAGGCGCGTCAGCGGTGGTAGCCCTCCCGCCCCCTCGAGAGGTGCCGGCGACGGCCGTCCTCGGCGCCTGCGGCGGGAACGCCTGCTGGCGGAGGAGGCGGCACGCCAGGTCGGCTGGTCACCGGCACTCGTGGTGTGGATCTACCGTGTCCTGATGGCGGTCGGTGTCGGCTTGATGGTGCTGACCGTCGTCGTGTGGCTGTCCCAGCTGGGCTAGCCGCTGCGCCGTGCTGCAGCGTGTTCGTGATCGTCGCCGAGGGTGGGACCTTGCGCCCTGTCCCTCGGCCGCGCCGCAGGCGAGCATCTGTGGTCGTGACCGACGTGCCGGAGCCGGCACGACGGCCGAGCTGACCACGAGCAGCCGGAGGTCGCCATGGGGTCGCAACGCGGACACCCGGTGATCGCCTATGCGGTCGTCACCGTCGCCTGGACCTGGTCGTTGTGGTGGACCGCCGCCCTGGTCCCGGACCTCCCCGGGCCGGTGCGCTTCCTGCTCTTCATGACCGGCGGGCTGGGGCCGCTGGCGGGTGCTGCCTGGCTCCTGCGTGCTGGCAGCGCCGCCGACCGGCGCCACTTCCTTCGGCGCATCTGGGACCCCCGCGGTGTCCCGGTCGCCTGGTGGGGCGCCCTGGTCGCCATCGCGGCGGGTCCGGCGATGCTCGGTGCCGTCATCGCGGACCTGGCGGGCGCGGCCGCGAGTCCCCCCGACCGCGGGGTGGCCACGGTCGCCGGCGTCGTGGCCTTCGCCCTCGCCGCGGGGTTGGTGGAGGAGCCGGGCTGGCGCGGAGCGGCCTCGGATGCCTGGCAGGCGCGGGCACACCCCCTGCTGGTGGCGGTCGGCATCGGGGTCCTGTGGGCGCTGTGGCACCTACCCCTCTATCTCGTCGAGGGCTCCTACCAGCAGGGTCTGGGTCTGGGATCCCTGCGGTTCTGGCTGACCAACCTCGTGCTCGTCCAGCTCGGTGTGCTCTACCTGTGGCTGGCCAACGGATCGGGCGGCAGCATCCTGCTGGTCATCCTCGCCCACGCGGGCTTCAACGCCACGGGGGAGCTCGTGCCCCGCAGCGAGCTGGGTGATCTGGTCGCCTTCGTGGCGGTCACCCTCGCCACGGTGACGGTGGTCCTCGCGACACGGGGCCGCCTGTCCTTCACCGGTGCGTCGACCCGCCCGCTCACACCGGGGCGATCCAAGGTGGACCGTTCGGCTCGAGCCCACGGCTTCCGTGCCGGGACGGCGGTTCGTTCCAGGGCACGGGCCTCCGGGAGTCGGACCTGCCCGTGATCTGGGACCGCACCACCGTCGCCGTTCCCGGGCTCGCCTACCGTGGTCGTCGCCGACCGCGGCGCGCGTTGGGCGGATCACCCGAGGGGAGTCAGCCATGGCCATCACCCACCTCCTGGCTGCTGCTGCCGGCGCTGGGCTCGGCGTCGCCGTCGACCGGCTGACGAACCGGCTCCACGGCACCCATCCCACGGCGACGGCGAGGCTGGTCGGGACCACGATCGCAGCACCGACCGCGGCGCCGTGGATCACCGACCTGCTCAACGCCGCCTACTTCGCCAGGGACGCGTCTGCTCGCGACCTCGATGATCTGCGCCTGGCGTTCGCCATCGTGACCACCTACTGGCACGAGCAGGGGCACCGTCCGATCGGCGGCCGCGACCTCGTGCGCTTCCACCGGGCGTTCGGGACCGCGAGACTGCGTCGGGCCGGTGGCAGCCAGGGCACCCTGGACACGAACGCGTTGCTACGAGGTGGCGACGAGCTGTTCGGCGCCTGGTTCAGCGAGGCGGCCCGCGATCCGGCGCGCCGCGGCTGGGGGATCGTGTTCCGCTCCGAGGACGCGAAGCGGGAGTACGTACCCGAGGCCCGCCTCGAGGCCACGCAGCTCGGGCCCCTGACGCCGCCGGTTGCTGCCTCCGGGGACCAGGTCCTGTCGACCTACCCGCCCGTCGAGGTCGCGGATGCCGACGTCGCCCTCACCGTGCTGGCCGCGGTCGACCAGTGGCCGGAGTACGGCAGTGAGCTGGGCCGCTTCACGGCGCTGCGGAGCGGTGGACTGCGGGGCCAGACCTTCGAGATCGAGGTCCTCGGGTTCCCGACCCCGCGGACCCCGGTGGTGTTGCGGGCCCACGTGACGGTGGAACGGTTCGCGACGGCCCAAGACGACGAGGACGCCCTCGACGCGTGGCTCACCCAGCTACGCCTGGCCTTCGCGGCACGTACGGACCAGCCCTGCCCGATCCCTGATGGCGCCCGGGTGCACGCGATGCTCGCCCTCGTCAGCCACGAGGGGCACTTCATGGGCCGAGCCCGCAGCCAGCTGGTCGTCTACAGCCACGACGGGCACACCTACATCCGTGCGATCGGCGTCTGGGATCCGCTGCCCTGGCACCTCGCCGAGATGTACGAGCAGGTCGGCCAGGCCGCCCAGCACGCGTTCTGGGGGATGGGCTCGCCCGAGCAGTCGATGCTGCACCAGCTCTCGGCGGCAGTGGCCACCCGCCACCCCGCCGGGTGACGCCGTTCACCACACCAGGGTGACTCCCAGCCAGACCAGCACGGCCACGGGAAGCCAACGGCCGACCAGTTGGACCCGGTGCAGCCACCAGCTCGAGGTCGTTCCCAGCGCCTCCTGGAGGCGCTCCGCCGGCAGCAGCCAGGAGAACAGCGCGGCACCGACGATGCCGGAGAACAGGATCACCTGGCCCCCGACGTTCTGGTCGATCCAGTCGAGCACGCGCTCGTCGCCGACGCGGAGCTCGACGGGTGTGAAGCTCAACGCCGAGGGGACGGCCAGCAGCAGCATCACGCCCGTGACCAGGAACACGGCCCGGGTGTGGCGGAGCCGGAACTCCTCGGCGATCGCGCTGAGGATCACCTTCAGTCCGGCGAGGCTGGAGCTGAAGGCGGCGATGAAGAACAGCACGAAGAAGGCGATCGCCAGGGGCAGCCCGAAGGCCATGTCCTCGAAGGCCAGGGGCAGGGTGCTGAAGGCCAGCTGGCTGCCCTCCCCGGGGTCGAGGTCGTGGGTGAACACGAAGGGGAAGATCATCCACCCGGCCAGCAGCGCGATGCAGGTCTCCGTGACCGCGATGATCAGGCTGGCCCGGGGGACGTGGGACCGCTTGGGGATGTAGCTGCCGTAGGTGACGAGGTAGCCCTGCCCGATCGCCAGGGAGTAGAAGCCCTGTCCGAAGGCGATCACCCACAGGCTCGGCTCCGTGAGCGCGCCCAGGTCCGCAGCCAGGAGGAACTCGCGGGCCTCGTCCCAGCCGGGGGTGCGGCTGGCGGTGATCACCAACCCGATGATCAGCACCGCCAGCAGGGGCATCAGCACCTTCGAGAACCGCTCGATGGCGGAGATCCCGCGGATCAGCAGCGCGGTCGCCAGCACCACCACGATGATCAGCCAGCCCAGGGAGGCGTAGCCCGCGGAGAACTCCTCGAACAGGCGCACGTCGTCCCGCACGGCGTCGACGGCGTAGCCGAGCGTCCACCCGGTGATGACGAGGTAGTAGCTGGTGATGGCGGTGGTCAGGGCGACCACGAACCAGCCGTACCACGCGCCCGCCGGGTGGACCTGGCGGAAGGTGTGGACGGTGTTGCCCTGGGCGAGGCGCCCGGCCGCCACCTCGAGGTACATCAACGGCAGGCACACCACGGCCATCGCCACGAGGTAGGCGAGGATGAACCCGCCGCCGCCGTACTCCCCGGCGAGGTAGGGGAAGCGCCAGATGTTGCCGAGCCCCACGGCGGCGGCGGCCATGGAGAACACGAAGGCCGGCTCCGAGGACCACTGTCCCCGGTCCTTGACGGTCTCGGTGCCGGGGGCCTCAGCGCCGGTCGGTACGCGCTCCTCCACCTGGCCGCTCCTCCTGGTGAGGGGTGGTGAGGGAGCCGCGAACGGTACTGGTCGGCGTTCGGTGGCGGGCCACCTCGTCGGCCCGCCACCGCGCCCGTGCGGTCAACCGCGCCCGTGCGGTCA
>SKTN01000118.1 GCA_007117945.1 Nitriliruptoraceae bacterium
CGGCCGCGTGTGTCGTAGTCGTAGGCCACTTCCGCACCGTCAGCCTGGCGCTGGCCGGTGAGGTTCCCACGCTGGTCGTACTCGAGTTCCAGTTCGACCTGGCCGCCGGGCGCGATGACCTGCACGGGCAGTCCCACGTCGTTGTAGTGGAACTCGGTTCGTCTGCCCTCGGGGTCGACGACCGAGAGGAGGTCACCGTCCTCGCTCCAGGTTGCGCTGGTCGCGTTGCCGGCAGCATCCGTCTCGAGGGTCAGCCGATCGAACTCGTCGTACTCGAAGGTGGTGGTCAAGGTCTGGCCGTCGAAGACCTCGTCGAGCCGAACGGGGTTACCACGCTCGTCGAAGGTGGTGACGGTGGTCCGCTGACCATCAGGGTGGGTCACCACCTCTGTGCGTTCATCGACGTCGGTGGAGACCTCGGTGGCGTTGCCGGCAGCGTCGGTGACCGCGATCAGTCGGCCGTCGTCGTCGTAGGCCAGGATCGTCAGGGGCTGTCCGTCGGGGCCCTCGATGCCGACCAGGCGGTGGTCGTCGTAGGTGTAGGTGGTGGAGTTGCCCCTGGCGTTGCGCACCTCGACAAGGTCGCCGGCCGCGTCGTAGGTGTAGGTGAGCCCGGCACCGTCGGGCCCGACGATCTCGACGATGCGGTGGCGGTCGTCGCGGACGAAGGTCGCGAGATCCCCGGTCGAGGAGGTGATGCCGTCCTCGGAGACGGTGATCTCCACGCCGCGTCGGTCGGTCGTGGACAGCAGGCCCTGGTCGCGGTCGAGGAGGTAGACGGTGCCGGACCGGTCGGTGAGCCGGAAGCGTTGCGGGTCGTAGATGCCGTCGACCCCGAAGCCGCCGCCGTAGAGGTTGCCGTCGTCGAGGTAGGTCAGTGCGGTCGATCCGACCGGTTCCAGCTGCGAGGTGGTGCCTGGCTGGGCGGTGAACGCCGCGGCGGTGGCGGGCCGGAAGAACGTCGAGCCGTCCACAGGGGTGAGGTCGAAGCGTTCCTGGGTGCCGTCGGGCCAGGTCACGGCGACGGTGTGGGAGACGTCGGTCTCGTAGCGGATCTGGCAGAACACCAGCCCGCAGCTGTGGGCGACCTGACGCCAGCCGCCCTGACCGAGCGGACGTGCGGTCTCGACCCGGAAGTCGGCCAGCTCCAGGTTCCAGCCGACGCCGAAGTCGCCGGTCGCCCGATCGAAGCTGTCGTAGCTGCGGCGCACACCGATCGGCTGGCCCGCCACGGGCACCATGAGGTCCTCGTACGCGACCTCGTAGCGGCCAAGCTTGAGCTGTCCGTCGACCAGCACGCTGGTGGTCGCAGTGCGGGTGCCGCCGTCGGTGGAGGTGGCGGTGACCTCCAGCAGCCACATGCCGTTGGCCAGCACGGTCGGGTCGAACACGCCGAGCACGACCGGCTCCTCGGCGTCCTCCATCGTCTCCAGGTCGGTGGATGCCGCCGTCGTCGTGGCCTGGCCTGGCGGGCCCTCGCCGGAGGCCAGCACCGTCGATGTGGCGTCACCTGGGCGCCGGTAGGACAGCTGCCAGGAGGCGATCTGCTCACCGTCGGGCGGCTGCAGGGACGCGGTCACCTCGACCGGCCCGGTGACGACGGTGCCGTCCTCGGGGGTCACCTGACCGACGGTCGGGGTCTTGCCGACCTCGGTGATGGTGCGCGCCACCCGGGTGATGGTGGGGTCGCGGTCCTCGGCGGTGCGTGGGTCACCGGTCAGGACCGGCGCGATGTCGTCGCTGTCGACACGGCCCTGCGCCGCGACCTCATCGACACCCTCATGCAGCTCATCGGCGATCCGGGCCCGGAAGGTGACGGTCACCTCGGAGAAAGCCGGGACGTCGCCCAGCAAGACCGTGAACCGGTTCGGGTCCCCTGACGGCTCCCCCGGTGCGCCCAGGGTGGTGGTGACGCTGTCCGGCACCAGTTCCAGCTGGTCGTCGAGGGAGCCAGTGAAGGTGGCGTCGCGCACCGGCGCGTTGCCGTAGCTGTAGAGGGTGGCGGTGTAACCGAGCGTGTCGCCGGGCCGGACCTGCCCGTCGCCGGCACGGTCGACCACCAGACGATCAACCAGATCGGCGGTCATCGCCGGTGCGCCGACGACCAGGCGTGTCAGTGTCGGCGCTGGTGCGTCCGCGCGCGCAGGATCGTGGGTGCGCAGCGGGTCCCGGCCGTCGGCGGTGACGGTGCCCTGCACCTCGACGGTGCGCACACCCTCGGGTAGCGGGTCGACGATGGCGGCGTCGAACACGACGGTCGCCGTGTCGCCGGCGGAGAGGGGTCCGACCTCGACCACCACCTCGTCGCCCGCTTCGGTCACGCTGCCGTGGGTGGTGGTGACCGAGCCGTCGACCAGTTCTAGGTTGGCATCGAGCGGGACGGTGTAGACCACGCCAGCGGCTGGCAGGTCACCACGGTTGTCGATCGTGGTGGTGTAGCGCAGGGTGTCGCCGGGCCCGACCAGCCCGTCACCGCCGGCGTCGAGGTGCAGCCGTGCGAACTGGGTCGCGGTGAGGTCGGCGGCGGTGGCCACGGTGATGGTGGCTTCGCGTTCGATCGGGCCGTAGGTGGTGCCGTTGGCGTCCTGCCAGGCTGCCGTGGTCACCGCGTCGAGGAGGCCGCCGGGGTGGTCGGACGGCAGGTCGGCGGCGGTGGTCACCTCGGCGAGCTCGGCGGGTACCAGCTGTCGGGGTGGGGTGTCACGGAGCTCGGTGGGCTCGCCGTCGAGGGTGTCGGTCACCTCGATGTCGGTGGCATCGGCGCCGCCGCCATTGCGGAGACGCAGTAGCGAGGTGACGGTCTCGCCGGCGGCCGCTGTTACCGGGACCTCGGTGGCGAGTTCGACGATCGGTAGGTGCTGGATGCTTGCTGCGGTCACCTGTGGCGCAACGATCCGGCCGACGCCGCCGCTGCCCAGGGCGAAGGAGGAAGCCAGCAGCGACGCGCCGTCAGCCCGCCCGAGGCGGGTGAGGTAGGCGTCGGTCGGTTCGTTGCCGCCACGGGCCGCGGGCACCGGTACGTCCCAGGAGGTGGTCAGCCCCGTCTCGGCGCCTGGCGCCAGCGACACCAGCGAGGTGTCGTCGGCCGCTGTCAGCACGACCGGGTCGCCGACCGGCGGCGGGAAGGTCACCTCGATGTCGTCGGCATCGCCCGACAGCGTCCGAAGCTGCTCGCCGAGGTCGTGGCCGAAGGGGTCGCTGCGACGCACCTGCACGTCGTCGGGCCCGAAGCGCAGGCGCACAACGCTCCGCACGGAAACAGCTTGGTCGGGGTCGGTCAGCAGCTCCACCTCGCCCGCGTCGAGGTCGATCTCGGCCTGCGCGCCCCACGAGGCCAGCGACCCGGGCGCCAGGGTGGTGCCGAGCAGGGCGTCGTCGGCCTGGGGGTAGGCGACACCGGTTGCGGGGTTCGCGGTCGTCCGCAGGGCCAGCTCGCCGAGGTCCTCGGGGCCGGCCGGGGCGGCGCCGTCCTGGTGTGTTCCTGCGGCGGCAAGGGGAACCCAGCGGCCCTCGTCGGCGTCGAGGTACTCCAGGGCGACAGACCAGGCGGTCAGGGTCGCGTCGCGGTCGTCGACGTTCTCGGCGAACAGCACCCCGGGCAGGGCCAGCAGTGCCCGGTCGTTGCGCAGTTCGAGGCCGTAGGCGATCTGGTCGGCCGGCAGGACCTCATCAGCATCGCTGTCAAGATCGAGGGTGAGATCGGGCACCAGCAGCGGCGCGGGGCCGGTGACGTCGGGACGGGCGCAGTCGCCAGCGACCACCTCGAGACGGCTGCCCGAGAGGTCGATGGTGTCGGCCAGCAGCCCGCAAGCGAAGCGGTTGTCGTTGCCGGAGACGGTCAACCCGCCCTCGGGCGCGACGACGTAGCCGAGGTAGCGGGAGTTGGCGGCGCTGATCTGGACCGCCCGGTCGCCGTCGGCGCCAGCCAGGGCGAGGAGCCCGTCGAGGTAGGGCTGGAACGCGGGCCGGGCCCCGGCGATCTCGATGCGGCCCTCGGCGACCAGGGTGACCTCGCCACCGATGTCGGCGCCGTTGAGCTTGATGTCACAGTCGGCGTAGTACAGCCCGGGCTCAAGCGGCTGGTTCGGGCTGTGCCAGGTGCCGCTGCTCCCGCACTCGCCGGTCCGGTCGTGGTACGCCTCGCCGGCGGCCATGGCGGCACGGCCGCCAGACCGGTAGTCGGCGAGGTCGAAGGTGACCGGAACGTCTGCCACCTCGACCTGCGCAGGCAGCGGTTCGAAGACGTGCCGGTCGGTGTCGGCGCTGATGGACCCGGCGTAGGTGGTGCCGCCCAGGACCTGCTTGCTGGCGCCCCGTACCCGGAGTTCGTTGTTGCTGTGGACCCGGCCCTCGATGGCGCCGCCGCCCCCGGACCAGTCGAGGCTGCGCGTGGCGGTGGTGCTGTCGGCCCACACCGCGACGGGCAGCGCCACCTCGATGATCAGTGTCTGCGTCGCGACCCCGCCGTCGTCATCGCGGGCGGTCACGGTGATCTCGTAGCTACCGGCGTCCTCGTAGACGTGTGAGGCGAACAGCGCGCCCCAGCCGGCACCCTGGGTGACGGTGGCGGCCACCTCGTCGGTGCCATCCCCGAAGTCGACCGTGGCCTCGTGCACGTCGACCCAGCCGGGATCGGTCAAGGTCGCGGTGACCAAGCTGATGCCGCCCGCGAACCCGGCCGTGACGGCCGCATCGATGACCGGGTCGGCGTTGGCGACGGTGACCGTCACCTCGTCGTCGTCCTGCTCGCGGCCGTCGTCGACGGTGAGCCGGAAGGTGTAGCGCCCGTCGTCGATCGCGAGGAACGACGGGGCCACCGAGGTGGTCGAGGACAGGGTGATGGGCGGGCCCTGGCTGGAGATGAGCTCCCAGGTGTAGGTCAGCGGGTCGCTGTCGGGATCGAAGGAGCTGCTGCCGTCGAGTTGGACGACCCCACCCTCCTCGACAGTGACGTCCGGCCCGGCGTCAGCCACGGGCGGTCGGTTGGTGGTCACGGTCTCGCAGTGAGTGACCGCGCCCTCCCCACCGGCGTCCTGACCTGTGGCCGTGACGCACACCTCATGAGGTCCGGCATCCAGACCCTCGAGCACGTGCACGAAGGTCACCGACACCGGCCCGGTCGCCGGTAACGCGGGGGCGGCGCTGTCGGTGATGTCGACGGGATCGCCGCCGTCGACGGTGACCTCGAGCCGGGTGAGCCGGCTTCGCACGATGCCGGGCAGCACGTCGGGCAGGTCGGCGATGTCGGTGACGTTCGTGCACTCCCCGCCAGTCAGGTCCGCGATGTCCTGCAGCCCACCGCGGCTACCACCGCTGGTGCAGGCACTGCCGGTCCCGACCGCGAAGGTGTGGAAGGTGGCCGGGGGGTCGCAGGGCAGCGCACCGCTCACGTGACTGCCACGGTTGTTGAACCCGTCCGACATGAACACCACAACGTTGTTCGGCTGCGTGCTGACCGACAGGGCATCGCACGCCGCATCGATCCCCGCCTGGAAGTTGGTCCAACTCCCCACCGTGCGCCGCGTGAACCGACGCACCTCACCCACACGCACCGAGGTCAGCACCTCCTCCACATCACGCAACCCGCTGTCGTTGGCGTCCGTGGCGGGACCCGTCAGCAACTGGATCCCCGTCTCCGGCCTGACGTCAGCGGGGGCACCGTTCAGCCCGTAGATCGCCACCCCGGCCTCCGCGACGGTGCCCGCCTCAACGGCGGCGTCGTTGAGCGCTCGGGCAGCCGCGATCTGGCAGTCCAGGATGTCGTCGCTGCGCCCATCACCGTTCTGATCGCCAGCGCCGCAGCCACCAGGGTTTCGCACGCTGCCGGACACATCGAGGACATAGATCATCGTCGTACCGCCCACGGCCTCGCCCTCGCCCAGCGACGCGAGACCATCGAGGCGCAGCCCGCCATCCTCGCGCTGTGCATCGAAACCGACCGACAGGGACGTTCCGCCAGGCAGCCGACCCTCGCTGCTCGATGGCGGATCGTGATCCTCCGCCGACACCCCCGGCGCCGGTACCACCGTGGTCGCCAGCAGTGCTACCAGGACAAGACCAACGACAAGACGACCCGAACCCCCGCCCATCCCACCCCCCGTATGCACGCCGAAGCTCGCGACTCTGCCAGCCCGGCGGGCCCACCGGCAGGGCCCCCGCATAAAACCGCGGGGCTTGGCGCAGGGCGCGCACCGCCCCGGCGGGGGCGCGCGGTCATAGCAACGCCAACGCGCACACTCCGAGGGGCAATCGATGGCTCGCCTCCGAGAAGTGCGCACACCGGGTGGCTGGGTCCGCCCAGGTGCCCAGATGGCGGCGAGGTCAGCCAGGCAGAGTGTGGAGCACCGGCGCTGCGAGGCCGGACAGCGGTCCATCTGGTTGAGTACGGTCCTGGGTGGCCGGGCGAGTGCGCGCGAGCATGCCGTCGTCCGACCACCCATCGATGTCGCAGGGGTTCGAGATGCACCAGGCGCCGGGCACGGGCGGTCACCCTCCCGGATGGCATCCGGACCCGTGGGGACAGGCTGAGTTCCGCTGGTGGGATGGGGGGCGCTGGACCGACCAGACCCAGTCGTCGACGCCGCCACCGCCACCCCCCTCGGGGTACCCACCGTCCTTCGGGGCGCCGCAGCCGCTGCGCCAGACCGGCTTCTACCAGCCTGCCGGGGCTGTGGTCCCGTACGACGTGAACCGGGTCGTGGCCGCGCTCCTGGCCCTGTTCCTGGGCGGGCTCGGGATCCACAAGTTCTACTGCAAGAAGCCGGGTCTCGGGATCCTGTACCTGCTGTTCGTCTGGACGTTCATCCCGGCCATCCTGGGGCTGATCGAAGGCATCATCTACCTGGTGCAGGACGACGCGAAGTTCGCCCGCGCCCAGGGGCTCGCGTACGCGCCGTGAGGTCCGATCGGCTGTCCTTGCCGCGGTGCGTTCGTGTGCGCATCGAGCGGTGCAGTTCAGGTGCAGGGGGGCATCGCCACGCCTGCAGGCTCACCACGGGTCGGGCGGTGGTTCCGATCCGTGCTCGCAGGGCGAACGGTCCGGCAACAACGGCCCTTCGGCGGGTGCCGGCGCTGCGACACTGCCGGTCACGGGGGATGGCGTGCGTGTGGTGCCGCCCTGACGGTGCCCTGCCGGTGGACAGCATGTCGCACCTGTGGTGCAGGGTGGACGGCCCACGACCGCAGGAGCATGCCGATGTCCGAGACTGCTGCCACGCCACCACCTCCGCCACCACCATCCGGTGTCGAACCCCCGCCGGCTGAGGCCCCTGCCAAGCCGTGGTTCAAGCGCTGGTGGGGCATCGTCCTGCTCGTGTTCGCCGCGTTCATGCTGATCGGGGTGCTCACCGGAGGTTCGGACGAGGCCGGCGATGACCTCGCAGCTGATGGCACG
>SKTN01000082.1 GCA_007117945.1 Nitriliruptoraceae bacterium
GCACCGCGCCGGCCCGGACCCCCGGCCCCCCGGCACCCGGACCCCCGGCCCCCGTGTTGCATGCAGTGATGTGACCTCCTACACGTCGTTTCGCTGCACACTCGGGGCCTGCGGCTAGCCCCGACCGTGGCGGCCCTGGCCCGCGCGGAAGGCGCTGACGCCCGCGTCGGCACCGCCCGCCTCGAGGCTCGCGACCCCGAGGCGGTGCTCGTGGAGCAAGGCCTCGTCCAGCGGGCGGTCGAAGGCCGCCCGAGCGGCCGCCAGATCGCTGAGCAGGGTGCGGCGCGGCCAGCGGGCGAGCTCCGTCGCGAGCGCGACCGCTGCCGCCTCGGCCTGTCCGGGTGCGACCACCCGGTTCGCGAGCCCGATGCGCTGGGCTTCCTCGGCAGCCACCGCACGGCCCGTGAGGACCAGGTCCAGCGCGACACCGAGCCCCACCAGCCGGGGGAGGCGCACCGTGCCGCCGTCGATCAGGGGCACGCCCACCCGCCGGCAGAACACGCCGAACACCGCATCGGCGGCCACCACCCTGAGGTCGCACCACAGGGCGAGCTCGAGCCCTCCTGCCACCGCGTGGCCCTCCACCGCGGCGATGGTCGGCAGCCGGGTCCGAGCCCTGGTCGGCCCCATCGGGCCGACCAGGTCCTCCTCGAGGCGGTTGCGGCGCGCGGGATCGGCGAAGGCGTGCAGGTCCGCGCCGGCGCAGAAGGTGCCGCCGGTGCCGGTCAGCACGATCGCCGCCAGATCCTCGTCCGCGTCCAGGCGGTCGATGGCGGCGCGCAGCTGCTCGGCCGTCGGGCCGTCCACGGCGTTGCGGACCTCTGGTCGGTCGATCCGCACGATGCCGACGGGGCCGACCACCTCGGTGTCGATGTCGCTGCCCATGATCGCTCCTGCTCGCCGGCCGCACCTGGAAGAGGGGCACCCTGCCACGTCGCGGCGCGCGCGGTGGTCACGGCGGTTGCCACGCACGGACCGAGGTGGGTGCAGGCACCCCGGGGATCCGCAGGTACGCACGCCCAGCAGGTCCCGTCCACGCGCACGCAGCGGGGCCGCAGGAGGATGACCACCCGCCGCAGCACCCTGCAGAAGATCCGTAGCGGACGCGCGTGGCTGAGCTGCGGTTCCCACAGGGTGCCTCCGCTAGCATCCGCAGCGAGAACGCCGACGGTCCACATCCGGCCGCGGTCATCGAACACACGTGGGAGCGCGTCCCACGGGGGGAGAGGGAGAGCTGTATGCAGGAGTACACGAGTCCGGGCGAGACCGAGGTCCCGCTCGACGAGAACCTGACGACATCGCTGTGGGCGGCGGCAGCCGACCACCCGGAGCAGCCGGTGATCGCGGTGCGCGTCGGCGACCGGTTCGTCGACTGGTCCACCCAGCAGTTCGTGGAGGAGATCAAGGCGATCGCCAAGGGGCTGCTCGCCCTGGGGATCCAGAAGGACGACCGGGTCGTCGTCCACTCGAGCACCCGCCTGGAGTGGACGCTGCTCGACTACGCGATCTGGGCGGTCGGTGGTGTGACGGTCCCGATCTACGAGACCTCCGCGGCAGAGCAGATCAAGTGGATCGTGACGGACTCCGAGGCCAAGGCCCTGTTCACGGAGAACGCGGAGCTCAAGGCGCTGGTCGACCAGGTCGCCGGCGACCTCCCCGGGCTCGAGCACGTCTTCGTGATCGAGGACGGTGCGCTCGAGGCGATGCGCCAACAGGGCGCCGAGGTGGACGACGACACCCTGATGGCCCGCGCTTCGGAGCCCACGGGTGAGGACCTCGCCACGATCGTCTACACCTCCGGGACCACCGGGCGCCCCAAGGGGTGCGTGATCACCCACCACAACTTCATCTGGGACGCCACCCAGACCGCCACGGCGGCACCGGAGTTCTTCGGTGGCGGCATGCGGACCCTGTTCTTCCTGCCGCTCGCGCACATCTTCGCGCGCGTGGTCCAGACCACCTGCATCCGCAACGGGGTCATCCTCGGCTACTCCACGGGCATCCCGCAGCTGACCGAGGAGCTGGGGATCTACCAGCCGGACTTCCTGATCGCCGTACCGCGGGTGTTCGAGAAGGTCTTCAACGGCGCCCGCGCCAAGGCGGCGGCCGACGGCAAGGAGAAGATCTTCGACAAGGCCGCGCACGTGGCCGAGGAGTACTCGCGGCAGCGGATCGCCGGCAACGTCAAGTTCGGCACCAAGATCCTCCACGCCATCTTCGACAAGCTGGTCTACACCAAGCTGCGCGCGGCGATGGGCGGACGCGTCACCTACGCGGTGTCCGGCGGCGCGGCGCTCGGTGAGCGGCTGACCCACTTCTTCATGGGTATCGGCATCCACGTCTGCGAGGGCTACGGCCTCACGGAGACCACGGCGGTGTCCACCTTCAACCGGCCCTCCTCCACGCGGGTCGGCACCGTGGGCAAGCCCATCCCCGGTGGCTCGGTGAAGATCGCCGAGGACGGCGAGATCCTGCTCGGCGGCAGCCACATCTTCCAGGGTTACCACAACAACCCTGAGGCCACTGCCGAGGTGCTCGAGAACGGCTGGTTCCGCACCGGCGACCTCGGTGCCCTCGACGGTGAGGGCTTCCTGCGCATCACCGGCCGCAAGAAGGAGCTCATCGTCACGGCCGGCGGCAAGAACGTCGCGCCGGCGGTGCTCGAGGACCGCATCCGCGCCCACGGCCTGGTGAGCCAGTGCATGGTCATCGGCGATGGCCAGCCCTTCATCGCGGCGCTGGTCACCATCGACCCGGAGGCCTTCCCCCAGTGGGCACAGGCCAACGGCAAGACCGGGACCATCGCTGAGCTGACCCAGGATGCGGACCTGCGCGCAGAGGTCCAGAGCGCCATCGACGACGCCAACAACCAGGTCTCGAAGGCGGAGTCCATCCGCACCTTCAAGATCCTGCCCGACGACTTCGTGGTCGGAGTCGAGCTCAGCCAGAAGATGTCGGTGAAGCGCCACGTGGTGTCCGAGAAGTACCAGGACGCCATCGACGAGATCTACTCGGCGAAGAAGCCCGCCTGATCATCGGCGCGGCCGCCTGGTGCGGCCGCGACCACGATCTGCGGTGTTGGCGGCGGCGGCCCGAAGGGCCGCCGCCGCTGCGTTGCGTACGCAGCGCGAGACGGGTGGGTGGGGCGTGACCGGACTGCGCCGCGGATGGGTGGGGCGGGGTGTGCAGCGAGCCGACCTCGATCGCGTCGCATCGCTGCACACTTCCGGCGCAACCGGTGCGTGAGCGTCCGCGCCCGACCGGGGTGTGCAGCGAGCCGACCTCGATCGCGTCACATCGCTGCACACCTTGCCTCAGGGAGGGGTGGGCGCCGGCCGAGGAGGCGGGGTGCGGCCGCGGGCCGGTGGTGTCCGTGCTCGGGCACCGGCCACCGAGGGGCAACGCCGGGCGCGTAGGACCGGAGATCAGGACCGGAGAGCAGGGCAGCGGCTCAGGCCGGGGGATCGGGCCGGGGGGTGCGCTCCCGCCACCAGCGGGCGTCCTGCTCCCCGAGCTCGGAGGCCGGCTCGGCGTCGGCGACGATGTACTCGTCGCGGATCGCCCGCCAGTCACCAGTGGCGCCGAGTTGCCCGAGGACGCTGTTGAGCCCCCACTGGATCCGGTTCAGCAGCAGGTAGTCCGGGGGGAGGTTCAGCTGGCGGAGCATGTTGGAGAAGGGGTCACGGGGGTCGGTGGTGGAGCGGATCACCTCGGCGGCGAACTGGGAGGTGAAGGTGAAGGGCTGCTCCGCCACCACGGGACGGGTGTAGAGCTGGAACCACTCGAAGACCCGGTCCTCGTCCACCTCGATGTTGCGGGGGAGGAAGCCGGCCTCCCGCAGGGCGAGGATCGCGGTGTCCCGGTCACCGGTGGCCATCGCCTCCTCGATGGAGCGCATGGAGGCGTAACGCTCCCGGGTGAACATCTTCACCGAGCCGTAGTCGAGGAAGGCCACCCGGATGCCGCCGTCGGCCGCCGCGTCGCGCTCGATCAGGTAGTTCCCCGGGTGCGGGTCGCCGTTGAACAGCCGGAACCGGCCGATGGACCCGAAGGCGTAGCGGAAGATGATCTCGCCCACGCGCTGACGCTCGTCCTCGTCGGCCTCGGCGAGGAAGGCGGGGAAGCGCTGGCCGTGGATCCGCTCGGAGACCAGCACGCGGGGACGGCACAGCTCACCGACGATGTCGGGGACCCGGATGAAGGGGTGATCGGTGTAGCGGGTGGCGAAAGCCCGCTGGTACTGGGCCTCACGCTCGTAGTCCAGCTCGTCGTCGATGCGCTCGCGCAGCTCATCCAGCAGCGGCTCGATCTCCTGGTTCTGCGCGACGACGCGTGCCAGCGGGGCGAACGCGGAGGCGTTGTCGAGGTCGGCGCGCACGGCCTCGGCGACCCCGGGGTACTGCACCTTGACCACGACCTCGCGACCGTCGTCCAGCTTCGCCACGTGGACCTGGCCGATGGAGGCGGCTGCCAGGGGCTCGGGATCGAAGGAGGCGAAGACGGCCTCAGCCGGGGCCCCGTACTCCTCGGTGATAACCTCCGCGATCGCGTCGGCGTCGAAGGCCGGCGCCTGGTCGCGCAGGCTCGCCAGGGCATCGTGGTAGGCGCTGCGCACCTCCGGCGGCAGGTCGAGGTCGACGAAGCTGAGCAGCTGCCCGAGCTTCATCGCCGCGCCCTTCATCTCCCCGAGCACCAGGGCGAGGTTGCCGGCGAGCTGCGCATGGGCTGCGACGTCGTCGCCCGTGCCGCCGGCGAAGCGGCGCGCACGGGAGCCGGCCAGGCCGGAGGCACCACGGATCCCGGTGCGCGCCAGCTGCGAGCCGCGCCGCACCCGTCCTCCGAGGCCCTTACCCGCCACCTGTCACCTCCGTTGGCTCGTCACCGGGGCGTTCGTGGCACGCCGGGTCATCGGCCTTGTCACCCGGCCGACTCGGCCCGATCGCTGCACTCTGCCCGATCGCTGCACGGGGCTCACTCCACCATCTCGGCCAGGGGGTTGCCCTCCTCACGAGCGGCGGCGAGCCGGGTGTCGAGCTCCGCGCGACGGGACTCGCTGAGGCAGGCGCAGCCCACCTCAAAGGGCGCGTAGTGCTTGACGTCCATCCGGTGGGTGGGGCAGGCCGCCACCTCGAGGCGGGTGATGGGTTCGCTGCGTGCCATCGGTCAGGCTCCTGTTCGGGTGCGCAAGGAAGGGCTGTGCAAGGGGTGGGAGGGTGGCCTCAGACGTTGAACCGGAAGTGGATCACGTCCCCGTCGGCCACCACGTACTCCTTGCCCTCGATCCTGAGTTTGCCGGCCTCACGGGCCGCCGCCTCGGAGCCGAGGGTGTCGTAGTCGGGGTAGGCGATGACCTCGGCCTTGATGAAGCCGCGTTCGAAGTCGGTGTGGATCTCCCGGGCGGCGCGGGGTGCGGTGGCGCCGGTGGGCACGGTCCAGGCCCGTGACTCCTTGGGTCCGGCGGTGAAGAAGGTCCTCAGCCCCAGCAGCCGGTAGGCGCGCTCGATCAGCCGTTCCAGCCCGGAGCGCTCGAGCCCCAGGGAGTCGAGGTACTCGGTGCGTTCCTCGCCGTCGAGCTCCGCGAGCTCGGCCTCGACCTGCGCGGAGATGACCACCACCTCGGCGCCCTCGGCCGCCGCGATCGCACGGACCACCGCGACGTGGGCGTTGCCATCGGGCAGGTCGTCCTCCGCCACGTTGGCGGCGTAGAGCACGGGCTTGGCCGTGAGCAGGGACAGCTCCCGCGCCAGCTCGGCGTCCAGCTCCCCGGGGAAGCTGCGGGCGGGGTCGCCGCCATCGAGGTGGTCGTGCAGGGCCGTGAGCTGCGCGCGGGCGCGCAGGGCGTCCTTGTCCGCGGACTTGGCGGCGCGCTGGGCCCGCTCGAGGCGCTTGTCCACGGTCTCCAGATCCTTGAGGACCAGCTCCGTGGTGATCACCGCGATGTCCCGGGCGGGGTCGACGGACCCGTCCACGTGCACCACGTCGTCGTCGTCGAAGCAGCGCACCACGTTGCACACGGCGTCGACCTCGCGGATGTGGGCGAGGAACTGGTTGCCGAGCCCCTCACCCTGGGACGCCCCCGCGACCAGCCCGGCGATGTCGACGAACTCGATGGCCGTCGGGACCACCTTGGCGGAACGCGCCAGGCTCGCCAGGCGGTCGAGGCGCTCGTCGGGGACGGCGACCACGCCGATGTTGGGGTCGATGGTGCAGAAGGGGAAGTTCGCCGCGTCGGCACCGGCCTGGGAGACGGCGTTGAACAGGGTGGACTTGCCGACGTTCGGCAGGCCGACCAGACCGACCTTCAGTGCCATGGTGTGGTCCTCGGGGTGAGCTCGGATGGTGGCGGTGGGAGCAGCGGTGACGGCACCGGTGGGCGCGGGTCGCACCGCGCCCACGGGTCCGCGCCTGTGGGCTCGCCGGCGACGGCACGGGTACCACGCCGGGGTGGCACGGGGCGACGCCGTCAGCAGCCGCTCGCGCTCCTCGATGGCGTCCCCGCGGGCCGTGGAGGCTGCTCGGTGACGGTGCGGGCCGCCAGGGATCGCGTCCACCTCGACCTCCGAGGCTACCGGAGGCCGGCACCTGCCCCTGCTGCCCCCTGCGGCGGAGGGGCGCAGCCCGCCCACTGCTAGCGTCCGCGGCCATGCGCATCCTGATCGCCCGGTGTTCCGCCGTCTACGACGGCCGGCTGTCGTCGACCCTGACCTCGGCGGTGCGGCTGGTGATGGTCAAGGCCGACGGGTGCGTGGCGATCCACGCCGACGTGGGCGCCTACAAGCCCCTGAACTGGATGAACGCCCCCAACCACCTCGTCGACGAGGGCGCGGTGTGGGAGGTCACCAACCCCAAGGGCGAGCGCCTGACCATCACCTTCGAGGAGGTGCTGGCCGACCTCAGCTACGAGCTCGACACCGATCGTGGCCTCACCCTGGACGGCGTGGAGCGTGAGCTACAACTGCTCCTCGCGGACCACCCCGGCCACCTCGAACCGGGCCTGCGGTGCGTCCAGCGGGAGTTCCGCACCGACCTCGGGCCCGTGGATCTGTTGTGCCGGGACAGCGAGGGCGCCGCCGTCGCCGTGGAGATCAAGCGCATCGGGGAGATCGACGGGGTGGAACAGCTCACCCGCTACCTCGACCGTCTGCAACGCGACCCGATGCTGGCGCCGGTGCGCGGGGTGTTCGCCGCCACCACCATCAAGCCCCAGGCCCGCGTGCTGGCCGAGTCCCGCGGCATCCGGTGGGTCGAGGTGGACCTCGCCGCCCTGCGCGGGGAGGACGAGCTCCACCCCCGGCTGTTCTGACGCCCCCCGTGTGAGGAGCCCGCTCCCGTGCCGTCGCC
>SKTN01000363.1 GCA_007117945.1 Nitriliruptoraceae bacterium
TAGGTGAGGTAGCCGACCAGGGCGGCCAGCAGCACGTAGGGCAGGGGGTGGAGCAGGGGCCGGAACACCGGGCTGAGGGCCGCCTCGGCGGTGGAGAACCCGAAGGCCGCCTCGTTGCCCGGCAGGACGGGAGCCAGCTCCGGGACGCGCTCGAACAGCGCCCGGACCGGGGGGACCGCGAACCCGATGGTGGCCGAGACGGTCAGGACCACGTAGGGCATCGCCGCGGTGACCAGCGGGCCGCCGGCAGGGCGCTCGGTGCCCCGGGCCGGCAGCAGCCACCAGCAGGCCACCAGCCCCACCAGCCCCGCGGCGGTGGAGCCGAGCGCCGGCTGGGCCTGCACCACGGCGATCAGGGTCAGCCCCATCGCCGCACCCACCACCAGGACCCGCCAGGTGTCCCCGGCCACCCGCCGGCCCCGGCGCAGCACCAGCACCCCGGAGACCACGGCGGTGACCGCCAGCAGCACGGAGGCCCGCAGCGCGAAGGAGGCGGCCTGGGGCTCGGTGAGGCGGGCCGTGGCCTCAGCCATGAAGTAGCTCGAGCCCATCGAGCCGAAGGTCACCGACCACTGGTAGCCGATCAGGCAGGCCGCCACCGCCGCCACGGGCGCCATCCCCCGGCGCACCAGCATCGGTGCGCTCATCGCGATGGGTGCACCGAACCCCGCCGCCCCCTGCAGGAACGAGGGCAGCGCGAAGGCCAGCAAGGTCAGCCGTCGCCCCTCCGTGGGGGCGAGCTGGTCAGCCGCGTCCGAGAGGTGGTCGAGTGCCCCCGAGCGGTCCAGCACCTCGAAGACCAGCAGTGCCGGCAGCACGATCAACAGGATCCAGGTGCCCGTCCACAGCCCGCGGACCACCGCGATCCCCACCCCGCCGACGGGCAGGCCGAACACCGTGGCCGCGAGCACCGCAGCCACGCCCGCACTGATCCACGCGCTCGGTGTCAACGGCCGCGACCGCAGCACCAACGCCGTGAGCAACGCGATCGGTACGACCGCCACCAGCACTGCCCATGTGGGCCACACACCTACTCCTGACCGGTCACCGACCACCTCGGTGCACCGCCCGGCGAGGCTAGCGCTGACCGTGCACGGCTACGCTCGCGCGGCCCGCGGTCGTGATGGGAACCGGCGGTCGCAGCGATCAGGAGCCCAGCTATGAGCACCCTCGTCAGCCTCGAGGTGGACGCCGACACCCGGGTGGGCACGGTGCGCCTGGATCGGCCCCCGATGAACGCGCTGTCGCTGGAGATGTGGGAGCAGCTCGACACAGCCGTCGCACAGGCCATCGAGGACGATCGCGTCAGGGCGCTGCTCGTGTGGGGTGGGCCCAAGGTCTTCGCCGCCGGCGCGGACATCGCGGAGTTCCCCAAGCTGACCCCCGGTGACGCGCGCCGCTACAGCGAGGTGCTGCAGCGCACCCTCGACCGGCTCGCCCGCGCCCCGATGGTGACCATCGCGGCGATCCACGGCTACGCGCTCGGCGGGGGCTGCGAGGTGGCGCTGGCCTGCGACCTGCGGGTGGCCGCGGACAACGCCAAGCTCGGGCTGCCCGAGGTGCTCCTCGGCCTGTTGCCCGGCGCCGGCGGCACCCAGCGGCTGCCGCGGCTGATCGGGCTGTCCCGCGCCAAGGAGCTCGTGCTGTCCGGTCGCATGGTGGACATGGTCGAGGGCGAGCGCATCGGGCTGGTGGACCGCGTGGCGCCGGCCGACGACCTCCTGGAGGCGGCCACGCAGCTGGCCGCACGCTTCGCCGCGGGGGCGGCGTCGGTGGCGCTCGCCAAGCGGGCGATCGAGGACGGCACCGAGCAGAGCCTCGACCAGGGCCTGCAGCTCGAGTCGGAGCTGTTCGCCGCGGCCTTCGCCACCGAGGATGCCGCCACGGGCATCGCCAGCTTCCTGGAACACGGGCCGGGCCAGGCCACCTTCGACGGCCGCTAGGAGCAGCAGTGAGCGCCGAACCCCTCGAACCCGTCACACCCGCACCGGTGGCGGATGCCAGCGCGGGCGCCGACATCCCCCCGGACGTGCGCAGCCTGGACCTCAAGGCCAAGCAGCGCGTCTACCACGACTGGGAGGCGCGCAACTACGACACCAAGTTCTCCATCTCCTACGACCAGCGCTGCATCGACTACGCCCGGGACCGCTTCCGCAAGGTCGTCCCCGAGGGCGCGGGCTTCGGGCAGGTGCTCGAGGTGGGTGCCGGCACGGGGTTCTTCCTCATCAACCTCGCCCTGGCCGGGTGCGTGGACGGTGCCACGCTCCACGCCACGGACCTCTCCGAGGTGATGCTCGAGGTGTGCCGGCGCAACGGTGAGGAGCACGGCCTGCAGATCGCCACCCGGCAGGGTGACGCGGAGGCCCTGCCCTACGCCGACGCCAGCTTCGATCTGGTGATCGGCCACGCCTTCATCCACCACCTGCCCGTGCCCGGTGCCGCGCTGCAGGAGATGGCACGGGTGCTCACGCCGGGCGGGACCCTGGTGATCGCCGGGGAACCCACCGAGCTCGGCGACAAGCTGTCGTGGATGGTCAAGAACGCCACCTGGCGCAGCTTCCGGGCGGTGACCGCCGTGCCGGGGCTCAACAGCCTGCGCAAGCCCTCGATCACCGACGCCGGCGGCACGGCCACCGATGAGGTGCTGGCCCGCCTCGAGCACGAGGTCGACCTGCACACCTTCCGCCCCAAGGACGTGGAGAAGATGGCCCGCCTCGCGGGGCTCACCGAGGTGTCGGTGGTCACCGAGGAGCTCGTCGCCAACTGGGTCGGGTGGTCCGTGCGCACGATCGAGGGGGCGGTGCGCCCCGGGCTGCTCGGGCCGCGCTGGGCCTACGCCGCCTTCCACAGCTACCTGGCCCTGCACCGCTTCGACGACGAGGTGCTGGCCCGCTTCCTGCCCCGGGAGCTGTTCTACAACCTCATCCTGCACGCCCGGAAGCCCTACGCACGGTGATGCCCGATCCGGCTGAGCCCACCGACCCCGCTGACCCGGCGGCGGTCGAGGAGCAGGCGCACGCGGCCCACGCCGCCCACCTCGATGCCGTGGTGCGGGCCGAGACCGCCCGTGAGGGCCTGGCCCGCGCGAGCCGGCTGGCCGACGACCTGCTGCTCGACGCCGGCGTCCCCGCCCACCTGCGCCGCCCACCGCTGCGGACCCGCTACCCGCGCTGGGGCTGGCGTGAGGCGGTTCGGGTGGCCGTGACCCGGCGCATGGTCACCCCGCAGTACCTCAACCTCTACCGCCGCGCCGCCTGGCACCGTGCCCGGGCGGCGGTGACGGGCAACAACGTGGTCTTCCAGGGGATGCTCTTCACCGGCAGGCGGGTGGAGCTGCGGGCCCGGGCCGGCCACGGACGCCTGGTGATCGGGCCCTGGTGCTGGATCGGCAACGACAACAAGCTGCGCTCCCACGAGGGGCAGCTGACCCTGGGCGCCAAGGTCGTCCTCGGTCGCGACAACGTGGTCAACAGCTACCTCGACATCGAGGTGGGTGACGCCGCGATCCTGGCGGACTGGATCTACGTGTGCGACTTCGACCACCGTATCGACCGCCTCGACATCCCCATCAAGGACCAGGGCATCGTGACCGCACCCACCCGCATCGGCGGTGATGTGTGGATCGGGGAGAAGGCCAGCGTCCTGCGTGGTGTGGACATCGGCCACGGCGCGGTGGTGGCCAGCCACTGCCTGGTCAACCGTGACCTGCCGCCCTTCGCGATCGCCGTCGGGGTCCCGGCCCGCGTGGTGCGCTCGCGGCTGCCCGCCGGCATGGATCCCGAGGAGGCTGCGGCGCTGATCAGGGTCGGGCGCCCCATCCCCGGCGATCCCCTGGAGGGCTGACGGCCGCGGGCACGGGTGGATCACCGCCGGCCGGCAGGTCGGCGTAGAGCACTTGTCCTCTGCGCGCGATCCTCCCACCTGCGCAGGATCGTGCTGCCTCGGTCGCCGTGTCGACCTCCTCGCCCGTCCCGCTCGCCCCGGGACGCGTGTCGGGAGCACGACCGCCCGGGACGGTCATGGTGGCCGTCCGCACAACCGCGGCGGTCGTGGGAGCACGGGAGGACGTGGATGATGCAGGGGCTGGACACCGAGACGCTGCAGATGACCCTCGAGGCGATCGGTGATTTCGCCTCCCGGGAGCTGCATGACGAGCGGCTCATCGAGCTCGACGAGGCCGATGAGTACCCGGCGGATCTGATCCGCCGGATGTGCAGCGACGAGCTGGGCATCCAGCTGCTGTTCATCGCCGAGGAGCACGGCGGGATGGGCGGCAGCGCCTACGACGTCTACCGGGTGTGCGAGCGCATGGCCCGCATCGACCTCGGTGTCGCCACCTCGGTGCTGGCGACCTTCCTGGGCAGCGACCCGATCCTGATGGGGGGCACCGACGAGCAGCAGCACCGGTGGATGAGCCGTATCGCCAACGAGGGGCTGCTGATGGCCTACGGCGCCACGGAGGCCGAGGCGGGCAGCGACCTCGGCTCGCTGAAGACCGTCGCGGTCCCCGTGGAGGAGGACGGCGAGGTGGTGGGCTACCGCATCACCGGCCAGAAGCAGTGGATCTCCAACGGCGCGGTGGCGGATCTGTACTCGATCCTGGCCAACACCGACAAGGGCCCGACCTGGTTCATCGTGCAGCGCGACGCCGAGGGCTTCTCCGCCGCCGCGCCCGAGCACAAGCACGGCATCCGGCTGTCCAACACCGCGGCCCTCTACCTCGACGATGTCCACGTCGGCGCCGACGCCCTGGTCGGCACCGAGCTCGGCCAGGGGCTGGTCCAGGCCCAGCAGGTGTTCGGCTACACCCGGCTGATGGTGGCCGCCTTCGGGCTCGGAGGCGGCTGGGAGGCCCTGGACCGGGCTATTCGCTACTCGCGTGAGCGCATCCAGGCCGGCGGTCCGCTGTCGGAGAAGCAGGGCTACACCCACAAGCTGATCGTGCCCCACGCGCTGCGGCTGGAGGCGGGCCGCGCCTACATCGAGGAGACCGCGGAGCGGATCGACGAGGGCACCCACGGCCACCTCAACACCGAGGGGGCGATCGCCAAGTACATCGCCACCGAGGCGGGCAACGACGCCGCCGACGCCGCGATCCAGGCACTGGGCGGGTACGGCTACACCCACGACTACATCGTGGAGAAGATCAAGCGCGACGTGCGCATCACCACGATCTACGAGGGCACCTCGGAGATCATGGAGATGACCATCGCCCGGGACCGCTGGCAGGCGCACCTCAAGTCCCGCGGCGGCCACTACCACGACCAGGCGGCCGCCCTCGAGGCCCTCCACGCCACCCACCCCACGGTGGGAGCGGACCTCGCGGCGTTGGCACACCACGGCCTGGCGGAGGTGCTGGAGGCGGCACGCCTCGCCCGGCTGACCCGCAACCAGCACGTGCTGTTCACCCTCGGCCGGCTGATCGCCGAGGTGGAGGCGGCCGCCGCCCTGGTGCGGCGTGCCACCCGCGCCGCCGCGGGCGAGCTCCCGACCAAGGCGGATCGGCGCTTCGACGCACGCGGCATCGCCGACCTCAGCCGGGCACACGCCCGACGGGTGGCGAGTCAGGTCGCCGAGCAGGGCACGGCGATGGTCGTGGCGGCGGGCGGCGCCGAGGACCCGGGCCGGCTCGCCGAGGCGGTGGGTGCAGCGACGATCCTCGCGGCCCAGGCCGGCGGGCTCGCCGACCTCGACCGGGCGGCCGACGTGATCTACGGGCGGACGTGAGCGGCGAGCAGCGGCCCTGAGGCCGCGTGCGCGAAGGACGACGGGGGAAGCGGGAGGCAGCATCGTGGAGCCAGTAGCGATCATCGGTGTCAGTGCGGTCCTGCCGGACGCACCGGACGCAGCGGCCTTCTGGGCCAACGTCGCCGGCGGCCGGTACTCCATCAGCGAGGTGGACCCGGCGCGCTGGGACCCGGAGCTGTACTACAGCCCCGAGCCCCGGCCCGACCGGACCTACTCCACGATCGGCGGTTGGTGCCGGGACTGGGAGTGGGACCCGATGGGTTGGCGGATGCCCATCCCGCCGAAGGTCTCCGAGTCGATGGACGACGCGCAGAAGTGGGGCGTCAACTGCACCCGTGAGCTGCTCGCCGACCACGGCAAGGAGATCGACCGCGACCGCACGGCGGTGATCGTCGGCAACGCGATGGGCGGGGAGAAGCACTACGAGACCGCGCTGCGGCTCGCCGCCCCGGAGGTGGTCCGCTTCCTGCAGCACACCGAGTCCTTCGGTGCGCTGCCCGCGGACGCGCAGAGCCGCATGGCAGCCGAGCTGATCGCGCGGATGGGTGCCGACCTGCCACCGGTCACCGAGGACTCGATGCCGGGCGAGCTCGGCAACGTGCTGGCGGGTCGGATCGCGAACCTGTTCAACCTGCACGGCCCCAACTACATCACCGATGCCGCCTGTGCCTCGGCCATGGCCGCCATCGACGCCGCCGTTGCCGGGCTGAACGACCGCGACTTCGACACCGTCATCACCGGGGGCGTGGACCGCAACAACGGCGCGTCGAGCTTCATCAAGTTCTGCGCCATCGGGGCGCTGTCCGCCACGGGGACCTACCCCTTCGACGCCCGCGCGAACGGCTTCGTGATGGGCGAGGGCGCCGCGCTGTTCCTGCTCAAGCGCCTGGCCGACGCCGAGCGGGACGGTGACCGCATCTACGCCGTCATCCGGGGCGTGGCCGGCGCCAGCGACGGCAAGGGCAAGGGCATCACCGCGCCGAACCCCGCCGGGCAGCGCCTGGCCGTGGAACGGGCCTGGGCCACCGCCGGTGTGCACCCCGGCGAGTGCAGCCTCGTCGAGGCCCACGGGACCTCGACGCGGGTCGGCGACGTCGTCGAGGTGGGGGCGATCTCCGCAGCCTTCGCGGGCGCGGACCTCGCACCGGGCAGCATCGCCCTGGGTTCGGTGAAGTCCAACATCGGCCACCTCAAGGCCGCCGCCGGTGCCGCCGGGCTGCTGAAGGCCACCCTGGCGATCCACCACGCGCAGCTGCCACCGAGCCTGAACTTCGCGACCCCCAACCCCAACATCGACTGGTCGGTCTCGCCCTTCACGGTCAACACCGCCCTGCGCGACTGGGAGGTGCCCGCCGGGCGGGTCCGGACCGCGGGGGTGAGCGCCTTCGGCTTCGGTGGGACCAACTTCCACATGGTCGTCGAGGAGTACCGGCCGGGTCGGGTCCCGCCACCGGAGCAGGCCCGCGTCCACGCCAGTGCCGTCGCGCCGGCCGGTGCCGCCGGGCCCGCCACCGCCGCCACCGCCGCCACGCCCGA
>SKTN01000132.1 GCA_007117945.1 Nitriliruptoraceae bacterium
CCCTGGTCACCGGCGACTGGGCGCTCGTGGGCCAACTGGCCCTCGCCCACCTCAACCAGGTCCCCGCCGTGTGGGTCGTGCTGGGAGTCGCGCTCGCCCTGTTCGGTGTCCTGCCCCGGGCCGTGCCTGCGGCGTGGGCGCTGGTGGTCTACGGGCTGATCGCGGGGACCTTCGGTCCCCTGCTGGACCTCCCCGAACTGGCGTTGGAGCTGTCCCCCTTCGCACACCCCGCGGAGATCCCCCTGGAGGACCTGGCACCCGCTCCCCTGCTGGCCCTGACCGCGGTCGCGGCCGTCGCGGCGGCGGTCGGGGTGCTGGGACTCCGACGACGCGACCTCCACAGCAACTGAGCCTCGCCGGTTGCTGGCACCGGTGACCGATCGCGCCCCGCCGGCACAGATACCCCCTAGGGGTATATACTCCGTCGCTGAACCGATGGAAGCCTCGGCACATGACCGACCACGACACGCACACCGCGCCCGACGCTGCACCGCACGGAGCGCACGACACCGAGTCGGACGAGGCGCACCACGACCACGACGGTGCGCACCACGACCACGGCGACCACGCCGCGATGTTCCGTGATCGGTTCTGGCTGTCGTTCCTGCTGACCATCCCGGTGGTGGCGTGGGCACCGATGATCCAGGAGTGGTTCGGCTACACCGCCCCGGCCGTCCCGGGCAGCGCCTGGCTGTCACCGGTGCTCGGCACGGTGATCTTCTTCTACGGCGGCTGGCCGTTCCTGACCGGCGGGCTGCAGGAGGCGCGGGACCGCTCGCCGGGGATGATGCTGCTGATCGCCATGGCCATCACCGTGGCCTACGTCGCGTCGCTGGCCAACGTCATCGGGTGGTTCGGGGACGAGCTGTGGTGGGAGCTCGCGCTGCTGATCTCGATCATGCTGCTGGGCCACTGGTTGGAGATGCGCGCGATCGGGCAGGCCCGCGGTGCCCTCGCGGCGCTGGCAGAACTGCTGCCCGACGAGGCGGAACGCGTCACCGCCGACGGGACGGAGACGGTCCGGATCGACGGCCTCGTGGTCGGCGATGTCGTGCTCGTGCGTCCCGGCGCCCGCGTCCCCGCCGACGGCACGGTCGTGGACGGCGCGGCCGATGTGGACGAGTCGATGATCACCGGTGAGTCCACGCCCGTACCCCGTGGCGAGGGCGACCGGGTCGTGGCCGCGACCGTGGTCACCGACGCCAGCCTGCGCATCGAGGTCACCGCTACCGGCGATGACACCACCCTGGCGGGGATCGAACGGATGGTGGCTGACGCGCAGTCGTCCCGCTCGCGGACCCAGGTGCTGGCGGATCGGGCCGCGGCGCTGCTGTTCTACGTGGCCGTGGTGGCAGGGACCCTGACGGCGGTCACGTGGACCCTGCTCGGCGAGCCCGGCTTCGCGGTGGACCGCACGATCACGGTGCTGGTGATCGCCTGTCCCCACGCGCTGGGTCTGGCGATCCCCCTGGTGACCTCGATCTCCACCTCGAAGTCGGCCCGGTCGGGGATCCTGGTCAAGGACCGCCTCGCGCTGGAGCAGATGCGCCGGATCGATGCGGTGCTGTTCGACAAGACGGGCACGTTGACCGAGGGCGCCCACGCGGTCGCGGACGTCGCCACCGCCGACGATGTCGACACCGACGACCTGCTCGCCCTGGCCGGTGCGGTCGAGGCAGACTCCGAGCACCCGCTCGCCCGGGCGATCCACGCCTACGCCGCGGAGCGGGTCGAGGTCCCCACCGCGACCGGCTTCCGGTCGATGACCGGCCGCGGGGTGGCCGCACGGGTCGACGGCGTCGAGGTGGCGGTCGGCGGGCCGGCACTGCTGCGCGACCGTGACCTCGACCTCGACGACGAGCTGTCCGAGGCCACCGACCCCTGGGTGGCGCGTGGCGCCGCGGTCCTGCACGTGATCCGCGACGGCCGGGTGATCGGCGCCTTCGCCTTGGAGGACCGGATCCGCGACGTCTCGCGCGCGGCGGTGGCACAGCTGCACGCCGCCGGGATCACCGTGGCGATGATCACGGGCGACGCCCGTCAGGTCGCCGACGCCGTCGCCGCCGAGCTCGACATCGATGAGGTGTTCGCCGAGGTCCTGCCCGAGGACAAGGACCGCCACGTCGCCGAGTTGCAGGACCGGGGGCTGCAGGTCGCCATGGTCGGCGACGGCGTCAACGACGCCCCGGCGCTGGCACGCGCGGACGTCGGGATCGCCATCGGTGCCGGCACGGATGTCGCCATCGAGTCCGCCGGCATCGTGCTGGCCTCCGACGACCCCCGCGGCGTGGTGGCCATCCGCACCCTGTCCACCGCGACCTACCGCAAGATGCTCCAGAACCTGTGGTGGGCCGCCGGCTACAACCTCGTCGCCATCCCCCTGGCCGCAGGCGTCCTCGCCCCGGTCGGGTTCACCCTACCCATGGCGCTCGGCGCCGCGCTGATGAGCCTGTCCACCATCATCGTGGCCCTCAACGCGCAGCTGCTGCGCCGGGTGGAGCTGCTGCCGGCAGCCGCAGCGTGAACGTCGCGCCCTGTCCCTCGCCCGCACTGTCGGCGGACAGCTCGCCACCGTGGCCCCGCACGATGGCCCGGCTGATGGTCAGCCCGATCCCGCTGCCACCGGCGCCGCGGGGTCGGGAGGCATCGGCCCGGTAGAACCGCTGGAAGACGTGAGCGAGGTGCTCCGCGGCGATCCCGCTGCCGGTGTCGACCACCTCGACGACCACCTCGCCGCGCGACGCCCGGCAGGCGACGCGAATGTGGCCACCCGGTGGGGTGTGAGCCAGGGCGTTGTCGAGCAGGTTGGTGAGCACCTGCGAGAGCCGGTCCCGGTCCGCGTCGACCGTGAGCGGCGTGTCGGCGACCTCGATCTCGAGTTCCACCCCCTGGGTGACCGCCGAGGGCCGCATCCCACCCACCGCCGCGGTGGCGACCTCGCCGAGATCCACGGGCTCGCGGCGCAGGGGCAGGCTGCCCTCCTCGGCGCGGGACACCAGGGCAAGATCTTCCACCAGCCGCTGCAGGCGGCCCGTGGCCTCGGTCAGCACCTCGAGGGTGTCCCCGTCGGGAGCGAGTACACCGTCGGCCAACCCCTCGTGGTAGGCCTCGATCGTGGCCAGGGGTGTACGCAGCTCGTGGGCCAGGTCGGACAGCAGCCCGCGGCGGGTGTCCTCGGTGTGCTCCAGGGTCGCAGCCATGGTGTTGAAGGCCACCGCCAGGTCGGCGAGCTCATCGGCGTGACCGGGCGGTCGTGCCCGGGCATCGAGATGGCCGGCGGCGAGCCGGTCGGCGGTGGCCGTCAGCTCCTCGACGGGACGGGCGATCCGCACCGCCAGCAGCCACGACACCGCTGCCGCCGCGATCGCCGCGGCCACCAGCCCGATGGTCAGGGTCAGCACCAGGGTCTCGGTCAGAGCAGCACCGAGGTGGTGCTCGAGATCAGCGGACAGCGCCCCGACCGCCCGCTGCACGTGATCGGCGAAGATCGGCGGGGCGGCGAGGAAAGCCACCAGCGCCAGCGTCACCCCGCCGACCAGGATGACCAGCACCTGTCCGGAGAACAGTCGGCGCAGCAGGCGTCGCCCCGATGGCCGGGCCGTCACGGCCCCACCAGCCGGTAGCCGACCCCCCGGACGGTGTGGACCAACCCGGAGCGGTCGCCGGCCTCGTCCAGCTTGCGGCGGAGGTTGCCCACGTGCACGGCGACCACGTGCGGGTCGCGGTAGCCGGCCGAGCCCCACACCTGCTCCAGTAGCTGCTCCTTGGACCAGACCTGGCGGGGTGCGGCCGACAACTGCTCCAGCAGGGCGAACTCGATCGGCGTGAGGTCGAGGGGGACCTCGGCGAGCCACGCCTCATGGGAGCCGGGCGCGATCCGCAGCTCCCCGATCCGCCGCACGTCCTCCTCCTCGGCGTCCGGGGTGCTGCCACCTCGCCGTGGGCGGCGCAGGATCGCCTGGATCCTGGCCACCAGCTCGTTGACGGAGAAGGGTTTGGTCACGTAGTCGTCGGCCCCCACGCGTAGCCCGACGATCCGGTCCACCTCATCGGAGCGGGCCGTGAGCATCACCAGGTAGGCGTCCGAGGTGGCACGCACCCGGCGGGCCACCTCCAGCCCGTCGATCCCGGGGAGCATCAGGTCCAGGACGATCAGCTCCGGGTCCAGCCGCGCGATCAGCTCCAGGGCGGCGTGGCCATCGTGGGCGAGCTCGACGTGGTAACCCTCACGCGTCAGGTAGCGGGCGACGAGTTCGGCCAGGGGCCGCTCGTCGTCCACCACCACGATGGTGACCTGTGCACCCACCGGGCCCCCGCTCTCCCACCGCTCAGTTGCGCTCCAGCTCCTCGCGCAGGGAACGGTACTGCGCGACGTCGAGCTCACCACGCGCCAGCCGGCGGTCCAGGACCTCACGGGGGTCGCCGTCGGCCGGCGGGGTCCGCGGGCCGGCCTGAACCCGCAGCGTCCACAGGATCAGGGCGAGGATCCCGACCCACACCAGCACCATCGGCACCCACATCCACCAGCCGGCTCCGGTCTGCCACATCATCATGGTGTTGCCTCCTCTTGGTGCTCGTCCTGCGGACGCGTGGTCGTCACGCCGAGGCCTCGGCGGTGAAGTCCCCCGTCACCTGCAGGGCCGTCTGCTCGCCGCCGGACTCCAGGGGGACGGCGAGGTCGTGCCAGCCGTCCATCCCCGGGTGCATCTGTAAGGGGAACTGCACCAGCGTCCCGCCACCAGCCGGGACGGTCACCTCGTCCCCGGGCTCGATGAGGGTGCCGTCGGCGTACACCGGGCCGGGGCAGCAGCCCTCCAGCACCTGTGGTTGGCCGACGGTGACCACCACGTCCTCGCCCGTGGGGTTGACGAGCTCCCAGCCGGGCACGTAGGTCACCCCGAGGCCGACCGCCCCCATCTCCACCAGCCGGCCGTCCACCTCCAGTCCACCGAGCGCAGCGGCATCGGAGGCGGTCCCCGGCGCCGGCAGGGCCTGTCCGCCCATCGGGTTGGGCAGCGCCGAGGTGTCACCGTCAGCGGCGCCCGGTCCGTCGAGGGCGAAGGCGGCGACCAGGAAGGCCGCGACGATCACCCCGACGATCACCGTCAGGGAGCTGCGGCGGCGGGTGTCGGGTCGCTGGCGGGCGGGGGAGGTCGTGGACATGTCGGTGCTCCGGTCTGCAGGGATGGGTCGCGGACGGGTCGAACGGGTCAGGGACGGGTCGATCGGTTCAGGTCAGCGAGCTGATGTCGATGCCGCCGTAGCGCTCGTCGATGCGGTCCACGATGTCCTCCATCGGGAGGCCCGCCTCGCGCAGCTCCACGACCTCCTCCGCCTCACCCAGACACACCGCACAGCCGGTGGCGTGCGCCTCCCAGGTGCCGTCGTCGCGGACGAAGCAGGCCAGCAGGTCCTCGTGGCCGAGGAAGGACTCGCACCCGCAGTAGCAGCGCACCGCGGAGAAGGCCGCCTCGTCGGCAGCCGCGGCGAGATAGAGCTCCTGGTGGTCGCCTGGCAACGCGTCGAGCGCCACCACGCCGCCGGGAGCGACCAGCTCCATCGCGTGCGCGTCGGTGTCCGCCGCTGCGGGGTCGGTCGCGGCGGCGTCGCCGGCCATGGACAGCACGAGCCCAACGGCCACGCCCGCCCCGATCAGGGAGCACACCAGCGCCCACCACGGCCGGCGCACCGGCACACCATCCACCTCGACCACCGCTCCACCTCGTCATCATCATCGGCGTTTCCACGAAGGTGCCGGGCGATCCGCAGGACGGGTGCAACGCAACGTCAAGGATCGGTAAAGGTCCGCTCCGCACCGCGGACCTGCACTACGGTGCGCTCCAGCGAGGAGCGCCCCATGTCCGTGCACCTACCGGCTGGGCTCGAGCTGCGAGGAGCCACGAGCGCCGACCTTCCCGGGGCGGCCGCGCTGCTGGCCGAGCGTGGTGACCCGGCGGATGCCGTAGACGTCGGGCTCGTCGCGGCCGACCAGGGCATGGACAGCATCGGCGTCGTGCTCGAAGGGGACCGGGTCGTGGCCACGGCCACGTTGCTCGAGGAGACCCTCCACGTCGCCGGCACCGCGGTCCCCGCGGGGCAGGTGGAGCTTGTCGCCACGGATACGGCCTACGAAGGCCGGGGCCTGGCCAGCGCACTGATGGCCTGGGCCCACACCCGATCGGCGCAGCGGGGCGACCTGCTCCAGCTGATGATCGGGATCCCCTACTTCTACCGCCGGTTCGGTTACGAGTACGTCCAGCCGATACCGAGGTGGCAGCAGCTGACCACCGCCCCGCCCCCGCCCCCCGACGTCGACGTGCGACGTGCGACACCGGGGGATCTGCCGGAGCTCCAGCGCCTCCAGGACAGGGCCCAGGCGCAGGTGGATCTCCGGCTGCCCCACAGCTCCGCGTGCTGGCGGTGGCTGCTGGTCCACGACGCGACCGAGGTGTGGGTGGCCCACCGGGACGGACGGCCCGTGGGGATGGTCCGCACCCTGCCGCCGAGCGGGGGCGCAGCGGCTGCCGAGCTCGCCGCCGACGACGACCAGGCCGCCCTGGCACTGCTGGCCCACGCCGCCGGCCCGTGCAGCGAGCCGCTGAAGGTCCAGCACCGGCACGGGCTGGCCGCGGCGGTCGTCGCGCAGCTCGCCGAGGCAACCGAGCCCGCGGAGTGGTACTACGGCCGCGTCCCCGACCTGCCCGCCCTGCTCCACCACCTCACCCCGGTGCTGTGCGAGCGCCTGCGGGATGCGGGCCTGCCCGCCAGCCAGGAGCTCCTGCTGTCCACCTACCAGCAGCACTGGCGGCTCCACCTCACCGAGAGCGGTGTCCGGGTGGTGGCACAGGGTGGCGCCGAGCAGGCGCCGGTCAGCAAGGGCGGCAGCGGGATCCCACCCGATGCCATCGCCTCCCTGGTCATCGGCGCCCTCGGCGCCGCCGGCCTCGAGCAGCGGCTCCCCGACTGCCTGCTCGGTCGCCAGCGGGAGGCCCTCACCGCCCTGTTCCCACCACTGACCGCCGACCTGCTGACCTTCTACCTGCCGGTGTGACCCAGGGCGTGTTCGGCCGTGGTCCGCGGGGAGACCAACCGTGGCCGGCGGTCAGGAGCCCAACGTGTGCGTCAGCGATCCAGCGGACGTCGGAGATCGAGAAAGCGGGGTTGCCACCCATCCCCAGGGCGTACATCCCGCCCAGCATCCCCCCGAGCACGTCCACCATCTCACCGGCCGCGGGATCGTGGGGTCCGTACGCCGCCCCCGGGTAGGTGGTGACCACCGG
>SKTN01000083.1 GCA_007117945.1 Nitriliruptoraceae bacterium
GCCGGGCCCAGCCCCTCCAGCCCCACCCGGCGCTTCCGTACCCCCCTGCGGGGTCACGCCTTCGCCGGCCCCGTGCCCGACGAAGCGCTGACCCCGGGCCGCGCGGTATCCCTGGTGCGCGAGCCCGACAACCCCGCCGACACCCACGCCGTCGCCGTGTGGGTCAGCGACGACCAGCAGCGGTCCTGGCGCGTCGGCTACCTCGACCGCACCGTCGCCGCCCGCATCGCACCCAGCATCGATGGGGGTCGGGCGGTCACCGCGGTGCTCGAGGGCTGGATCGAGGAGCCGGGCGGCCGTTGGGAGCGGCCGATGATCCGGGTGGAGGTGGCCCCCGCTCCCGAGCAGGGGCGTGCGGCGGAGTCCGTCCAGGCCACGGTGTGGGGCCGGCCCCCGGGGGTGCGCCGGCGCCGGCTCGACCCGCCGTCGTGAGCCGCCGCCTGCTGGCGTCGCCCGCGTCCCGCGGATGGGGCGCTACCGCGACCGCGTCCCGCGCTCCACGATCCGCGTCTGGGGCGAGTACGTGGTGGTGATGGTGCGTTCCTCGGTACCGCCGCCGACCAGGTCGATGATCCGGCGCACCTCGATCGTGAAGCCGTCGGTGCCGGACTGGATGACCCGCTCCTGGTCCGTGAACAGCTCCGAGGTGGAGCGGTTCTCCGTGGAGTAGGAGCGGGGCTGTGTCGGCTCGCCGTGCCGGGCGCTGACCGCCTCCGCGCGGGGGACGCCGTAGAGGGTCACCGTGACCGAGGTGGAGGTGTGGGCGGTCTTGACCACGATCGCCCCGTCGGTGTTGTTGGTGAACTTCACGTCCAGCACCGGGTAGCTCAGGGTCGCCTCACGCCCGATCGGGTACCGGCTGATGTACCAGCTGTGGGCCCGCCACTGGTCGAGCTGTACCCCGGCGAAGAAGGCGGCGTTCATGGTGGTCGTACCGAACTGCGAGGTCCCGCCACCGCAGGTGTCGACGAGCTCGCCCTGCACGATGGTGCCCGCGGGCTGGTAGCCCTTCTCACAGCTGCGTTCGCCGGAGATCTCGTTGATGGAGAACTGCTCCCCGGGCAGCACCAGGGCGCCGTCGATCACGTCGGCGAGCAGCTGGATGTTCTCGTTGCGGACCTGGCCGGCCTGGTAGTAGGTCGTGAAGGTGCCGATGGCGTGGGTCGGTCGGAGCTCCTCGGCGCGCTCGGTGGGGAAGTCGGCCTCCACCTCCGCGAGGCGCAGCTCGGCCTCCCGGTTGCCCTCGCGCACGAGCTCGGTGAGCTGCTGGGCCGCGAGCTCGACGTCGAAGGCACGACCCTGCCGGCCCGACTCCACCTCGATGTTGGCGCTGACCGGGCGGAAGGTGGCGTCCTCCTGCTCGTCGAAGGTGGTGGGGGGTGTACGGCTGGCGCTGTAGGACGCCGAGACCGGCGTGATGTCGAAGCGCTCCGCGCCGATCTCCGCCAACTGCGCCTCGACGCGCTCCTCGGGGACGACGAGCTGCAGCTCGATCTCACCGGGGACGGCACCCACCTCCTCGATCACCACGAGTGCAGCGAGGTCGGTGGGTGACAGCTCCAGGCTCGCGTCATCGGCGCGCAGCACAAGGGGCTCGGCCAGGGCCCGCTCGGCGTCGGCAGCGGTGGCGGCGATGATCTCGTCGGTGATCGGTTGGACCGTGGTGTCCGCGGGCAGGTCGAAAGCTTCCGGGCCCGGGATGCGGATCGCGGCCGTCGCCAACTGCAGGGTCGAGGCACGGTCGACGACCACCTCGCCCTGGGAGGCGGTGGTCACGACCTCGGGGCCGTCGGGCTCGATCTCCACACCGCCGCGGATCTCCGGGCGATCGAGCTCGTCGGCGAGATCCTCCACCCAGCCGGTGATGCCCTCGGAGGCGGTGTCCTCGATGAGTTCCAGCTCCTTGACGGAGCGGAAGGCGGTGAGCCGGGTCACCACATCGCCCGGCAGACCCTGCCGCCCGCGCATGAGGGCGGCAGCGGCGGTGGCCTGTGCGTCGACCCGGTAGCCCACCTCCCGGGGCACCAGGACGTGCTCCACACCTTCGAAGCGGAAGGTGATGGGATCGTTCTCCCGGGTCTCGACGTCGTCGGCCAGTGCCGCCACGATCTCCTGCTCGGTCATCCCCGAGACGTCGATGCCGGCGACGAAGGTGTTGGGCAGGGCCTGATCGCGCTGCACCGCCCACAGCACCGCCAGGGCGACGACGGCCACCAGCAGGAGGGCACCCGCGGCGACGCCGACGCGCGCCGCGGGGCGGGACAGTGCGGAACGGACCGACATCACGACCCCCGAGAGGAGCGGCCCCCGGGCGGAGAGGCCGACCGCGGAGGGTATCAACGGGCCCCTGGCCGGAAGTGGCGCGCCACATACCTCCCGTGCGTCGGCCCACGCGGGCAGGGGTGGCGCCCGGCGTGTGCGCGCAACCGGCCGGACGGTCGGGGTCGCGGTCCGGAAGGGCAGGCTCAGGCGGGTATCGTCCGGTCTGCAGGATGTCCATGGGCTGTGCGCAGCGGGGGAGGCCGCAGCCGTGGGTGGGGTCCGCACCCGTTCGGCGAACGGTCTGCGTCCCGCCCCGTCGGCGCCGCCGCCCAGTGGTGGCGATCCGTCGCCGTCGTCGCGCCCGCTGACCCGTTGCTCACCGCCTCACAGGAGGTCCCCGCCGATGCCGCGCCGGTCCGCCACCTCCGTCCTCGTGGTCGTCGGGCTGGTCGTGGCGCTCCTCGGGGGCTTCTTCGTGGCGTCGCCGGGCCCGGTGCTGGCAGAGACCGCGGAGCAGCGGCGCCTGGCGGAGGCGCGCGCCGCCCTGGAGCGCATCGCCGATGAGCTGGACTCGGCCGAGGCCGAGGCCGAGGATGCGGAAGCGGATCTCGAGCGTGCCGCGGAGCGCCTGGCCGAGCTCGAGGAGGTCGTCAACGAGGTCGCGGCCCAGGTGGAGTCCCAGCGGAGGAAGGTGCGCGACGCCGAGGACCGGCTGGCTGGCATCGAGGCGGATCTCGCGGCGCTGGAGGAGGCCTTCACCGATCGTGTGGCCCGCCTGTTCAAGCAGGGACCCGGCCTGAGCTTCGAGACGTTGATGAGCGCCGAGGGGGCCGACGAGGCCATCGCGCGCACGGAGCTGCTGGGCCGGATCATCGACGGCGACCAGGTCGACCTCGAACGTCTCGATGCGCTCACCGTCGCCGCCGACGCACAGCGGGCGGTGGTGGCCGAGGAGCAGGTGGAGCTCGAGTCGCAGCTCGCGGAGCAGGAGGAGCTGGTCGCGGAGGCCGAGCGGCTGCGCGACTCCCGTGCGCTGGCCGCGGCCGACGCGCAGGCCCGGGCCGAGGAGCTCGCCGGCGAGCGTGACGACCTCGAGGGTGAGGAGGAGGAACTCGTCGCCCTCGTGGAGCGCCAGCAGGCGGAGGCGCGCCGGCGCGCCGAGGAGGAGGCCCAGGCCCAGCAGCGGCGCGAGCGGGAACAGCGGGAACAGCGGGAACAGCGGCAGCAGCAGGAGCAGAGCAGCGGGTCGGGCAGCGACGGCGCCACCTCCACCAGCTCGGCGCCCTCAGGCGGCGGTGGCGGCTACGCCTGGCCGACGTGTGCTCCCGTGACCTCCGAGTACGGCCCCCGGTGGGGCCGCATGCACCGCGGGATCGACCTCGGAGCGCCGGTGGGGACACCGATCCGGGCGATCCGCGGCGGCACGGTCATCTTCGCCGGGTCGCAGGGCGGCTACGGACTGATGACGCTGATCGACCACGGCAACGGGGTGGTGAGCGCCTACGCCCACCAGTCCCGCTTCGCGGTGGGGCAGGGGGCACGGGTCTCCCAGGGCCAGGTCATCGGCTACATCGGGATGACGGGCAGCACCACGGGCCCCCACCTGCACCTCGAGACCCGTGTGAACGGCTCCGCGGTCAACCCCCGCCAGTACCTCTCCGGCTCACCCTGCTGACCCACCGTTGTGGGCTGTGGCGCGGCAGCGGGTGCGCTGAACGGCCGCGGCGTCCCGGGCGGCGCGACGCCACGTACGCTGCGCCGCTATGGCGAGCGGGCACGGTCGGTACGAGGAGATGGCGGTCGGGCATGTGCTCGGCGGCCTCTCGCCCCGCCAGTCCGCCGACTTCCGCAACCATCTGCACGGGTGCGCCGAGTGCCGCTCGCGGGTGGCGGAGCTCCACAGCATCGCTGACGATCTGGCGGCCGCGGAGCGCGAGGAGCGCACACGGACCCCGGTGCGCACCGAGCTGGCGCCGCGGGAGGACAGCCCGGAGCCGGCACAGGGGCGGCGAGGCCGGATCGGGATCGGGCACGTGACCGTCGCGGTGGTGGTGGTCCTGGCCCTGGCGACCGGGATGGCCTTCTGGAACCTACACCTGCGCACCACCGCGGGCACCTACCTCGGTGTCGTCGAGGCCCAGGGGGACGCCCTGGAACGCCTGGCCAGGGGGGTGGAGCTGGAGGCCACGACCCAGGAGGACGTCCTGGCCCGAGTGGTGACCGACGGCAGCACGATCACCGTCACCCTGGCCGGGTTGGAACCCCTCGGAGCCGACGAACGGCTGGTGGCCTGGTTCGACGGGGCACCGGATCCAGACCAGACCCCGCCCCGGGTCCTGGCCGGACCCGGCGAGCTGGAGAACGGGGCGGTGGCGGCGTCGCTGGCGACCGACGGTGCCCGCCAGCTGACGATCACCCGTGAGGTCGGCACCTCCCAGCAGGAGGCGCAGGGTCCCGTGGTCCTCGAGGCGCGGCTGGTCTCGGAGCGGGTCAGCGACGACCCGTGAGGCGGCCGGCGAGGGGGTGGGTCACTCGCGGTCCTCAGGATCCTCGTCGAAGTAGTCGAGCCGCTCGATCGGCATGACCACGGCGGACAGCACGTTGGTCAGGTGGGCCACGATGCGCTTGATGTAGCGCGCCGCCAGCGCGCGCCCCACCGCGTGGGGGCGATCGTCCTCACCCCGCACCAGGGTGGAGACCACCTCGTCGAACTCGTCGAGGAGTTCGTCGCCGCGCCCCAGCAGCTGCCGTGCACGTTCGTCGTCACGCGCCGCGAACGCCTCGGCGGTGTCGGCGATCATCTGGGACACCTCGGTGCGGACGTCGTGCCAGGCGGTGAACTCCTGGAGGTCCACGCCGTCGCGGGCGAGGTCACGGAGGTTCTTGCCGTAGTCCCCGATCCGCTCGATGTCCTTGACGATGGACATGTAGACCAGGATCGCGGGGGTGTCGATGGCGCCGACCACGCTGGCGTGGATCACCAGGTCGCGGCGGATCTCCCGCTCACCGTCGTTGACGCGCTGATCGGTGGCCTTGATCTCACGCTTGACACCCTTCCAGTCCACACCGTCGACGAGACTGGACATGGCCAGGTCGAACACCACCCGGTCGTCAGCCAGCATGCGTTGGATGATCGCCTCGATGTTGTCGAGACGATCATCGCTCGAGGTGCTGCGCTTGAAGCCGAACGCCATCTGCAACCTCCGGGTAAGTCAGCCGAGCAGGAACACGCCGAGTAGGGGCACCACGACGAAGGTCCCGAGCACGTAGACGATCACCAGTGTGCGGTGCTCGGTGGCGATGCGCGCCATCCACACCGAGGCCTTCAGCGGCAGCTCCCGGATGGCGGGGATCGGGTAGATGATCGCGATGGCTGCGAGGTTGAACAGGGTGTGGACCAGGGCGATCGTCAGCCCCTCGGGTCTGAGCACCGCCAGCGACGCGAGCAGGGCGGTCACCGTGGTGCCGATGTTGGCGCCGAGGGTGACGGGGTAGGCGTTGCGCAGGGTGAGGACGCCCGAGGCGACCAGGGGGACCAGGATCGCGGTGGTGATCGAGGAGGACTGCACCGCGATCGTGACCAGCACGCCCACCAGGATGCCCAGCGACCCACCCCCCTTGCCGATGACGGTGTTCATCGCCTTCTCGAGGCCGCCCGCCACCAGCTGTCGCATGTTCTTGGTCAACATGCCCAGCGCGCCGAAGATCAGCCCGAGGCCCAGCGCCAGCAGGATGATGGCGATGACCACGCTCACCAGGCCGGTGCGCTGCACGAGGTCGGTCAGGAACTCCACGGGCAGCTTCACCGCGGTGCGGATCGGGCTGGAGCCGACCTCGCTGACCTCGGCGCCGCGCAGGTGGCCGGTCAGCCACACCGAGCTGCGCACCAGCCAGCCCGTGGCGAGCTCGAGGGGCAGCAGGATCGCCACGGCCATGATCTTGAAGAAGTCGTGGAGCAGCGCGGCGGAGAAGCCGAGCTGGAACTCGCGGGGGCGGCGGATGTTGCCGAGCGCCGCCAGGGTGTTGGTGACGGTGGTGCCGATGTTGGCACCCATGATCATCGGAACGGCGAGGTCGAGGGGGACCGTGCCGGCGCCCACCAGCCCGACGATGGTGGCGGTGGACACCGAGGAGGACTGGACCAGGATGGTGAAGAGCAGCCCGGCGAACAGCCCCGACAGCGGGTTGGCCACCTGGTCGAGGAGCCCGCTGGTGAAGTCCTCACCGAGCTCGGCGATGCCAACCTCGAGCAGCGCGACGCCCACCAGGAAGCCGTAGAGCAGCATGAGGACCAGGACGGCACGCAGGGAGTTGGGCATCGGGCGCGGGCGACGGAGTGTCGGTTCCTGCTGATCCACGTGCTGCTCCGCCCGGCCGAACGGTGGGTGTGCGGGCGCAGCGTCCCAGGCCGCTGCGCCCGTTGCAAAGACGCATGTTGGCAGCACGGACAGCTGCCGTTCACGGACTTCAGCCTCCCGTGGTCAGCTGTTCACCTCATGTTCACCTGCGGTGGTCGGCGGGGCCGCTCGGTGCGGGTGCAGGGCGTCCGCACCTGCGTGAGGGGCGCGGCCAGTGGCCGCGCCCCTCACGGTGCTGCGTACTGGATGGAACCTCTGGCACCGTCACCTCCGTCGGTGGCGGTCCGAGCGTGCGTGGACGCTCGCGTCACCGGCGGTGTGGCGTCGGGCGGGACGAGTCCCCGACCGATGCCGCGGGCGGTACCCGGCGTGGATTCGCTGGAACGGTCCAGCGTCCGGCCTCAGCGGCCGGGCACCTCCAGGGTCCCGTTCGGATGACTATGGCGCAACGGACCACCTCCTTCCTCTGGTGCGGGGAGAGTGCCACACCCTCGCGGTGTGCGCGAGGACCCCTGCGCACTGCAAGCAGTTCCGGCGCTGTTGGCCCTGGTCGACCGACGGCGCTACGTTGCCGCCCGCACTCCGGGCACGTAGCTCAGTGGGAGAGCGCTGCCTTCACACGGCAGAGGTCAGAGGTTCGATACCTCTCGTGCCCACCC
>SKTN01000187.1 GCA_007117945.1 Nitriliruptoraceae bacterium
AGGGTCAGCACGTTGCGGGTGGGGTCGGCGACCTCGGCCAGCCCGGCGTAGAGGGTGGTGGTCTTGCCCGAACCTGTCGGCCCGGTGACCAGGACCAGCCCCTGGGGGCGCTGCAGGGCGTCGGTCAGGGGGGCGCCGGTGCGTTCCGACAGCCCGAGCTGCGACAGCGACACCATCTCCGTGCCCTGGGGCAGCACACGGAGCACCAGCGTCTCGCCGTGCAGGGTGGGCATGGTCGACACGCGCAGGTCGACCTTGCGGCCGTCGACGCGTGCCGCCGCCCGTCCGTCCTGGGGCAGGCGCCGCTCGGCGATGTCGAGGGCCGCCATGATCTTCAGTCGCGAGGTGACCTGCCGGCCCAGCGCCCGCGGCAGCTCCATCGACTCCTTCAGCGCACCGTCCACGCGCAGCCGCACCCGTACGCCCTGGGAGTGGGGCTCCACGTGGATGTCGCTGGCGCGGGAGGCGACGGCCTCGCTGATCAGCGAGGACACCAGCCGCACCACGGGCTGCTCGTCCTCGTCCTCGGGTTCCTCGACGTCCTCCTCGGCGGCCGAGGCGTCCTCGATCACGTCCTGCTGGGCGTCCGCCCGGTAGGCGCGGCGGCGTGCACGGTCCACCTCGGAGGCGGGGGCGGCCAGGCGCCGCACCCCCCGCACCCCGGCGACGACCCGGACGTCGTCGACGGCGACCACGTCGGCGGGGTCGGCCATGGCGACGGTCAGGACGCCGTCCTCCAGGGTGATCGGCACGAGCTGGTGGCGTTCGGCCAGCCGTGAGGGGACACGCTCCACCGCCGTGGGGTAGGGGGTCACACCGGTCAGGTCCGCGACCTCGATGCCCAGCTGGCTGGCCAGGGCGTGGGCGATCTCCAGCTCGTCCACCATCCCCAGCCGGATCAGGGTCTGGCCGAGGCGTTCCCCGGGCGGCGAGACCGTCAGGGCCTCGCGCAGCTGTTCGTCGTCGATCACCGCCGCGTCGACCAGCAGCTCCCCGATGCGGCGCCGACGGCCGGATCCGCTGCCGGCGCCCGGCGCCGCAACCGGTGGCTCGACGAACTCGCTGGGTGGATCGCTGCTCACCGTTGGCTCCCTGCTGGGCGCGGGTCGGGGGGTGGGTAGCCTCGGCCGAGATCTCCCCCCGACGGACCGGGACCGACCGCATGCTAGGCGCCAGCTCCACCGTGGCACGTGCGGTGCTGCTCGGGGTGCTGGCGCTGCTGCTGGCCGGCTGCCGGATGGACCTGGTGGCCCCCATCGAGCTGCGCGCCGACGGCAGCGCCGTCGCGGGCCTGGAGGCCCGCTTCGATCCGCGCATGCTGGCGGAGCTCGACGCCCTGGGGGTGGACCCCACGGCGGAGCTGTCAGCGGTGGCCGCCACCGACGACGCGTGGTCCCTGACACGGATCCGTGAGGAGGACGGGGGGCTGACCGTCGCCCTGCGTCGTGAGCTGGCCGATGCCGGCGAGCTGCCCGGGATCTACGCCGAGCTGACCGCGGGGCTGGCGCCGCAGGACCCTGCCCTGGAGCTCGACCTCGAGCAGGTGGCGGTGCTGGACCGCCGGGCCACGATCGCGGGCACCGCACGGTGGCGTGCCCCGGCCAGCTCCGGACTGGTCGTGGACGGCGAGGAGCTCGGCCCCGGTGGTGACGAGCTCGCCGACCTGCTCGAGGAGGCGGTCACCGTGGGCATCGAGGTGACGATGCCCGGTCCCGTGGAGGAGCAGGACGGCTTCCTGCTCGAGCGCGACACCGTGCGCATCGACGTCACCACGGCCGAGCCGCGTGACTTCACCGTGCGCTCGGCCCCGCCGCCCTGGTGGTCCCGGATCCCGACGGACCGCACCGCCTGGCTGGCCGCAGCGGGGCTGCTCGCGGCCGTCGTCGGCCTGGGTCTGGTGCTGCTGGGGCGGCGCAGGTCTAGCCCTGAGGCGTGAGCTCCACCAGGGTGCAGGTGTCCTTCCACCGCTGCAGGGCCGCCTCGCCGTCGCGCAGGTTCAGCCGGGTGCCCATGCCCATCGAGGCCACCCGCTCGAACTCGTCCTCGTCGGTCACCACCCGCACCGCGGCGGGCATCGAGCCGATGGTCGCCTTGACGTCCTTGGACTTCACGGTGACCGTGACCTGCCTGGCCTGCTCGAGGCCGGGGAGCTCCTGCTCCTCGGGACCCTTGAGGACGAACAGTGTCTGGCCCTGCTGGACGTACCACGCGGGGCGGGACAGGGAGCTGCCGTCGGGCTGGGGGATCGTCAGCCACAGGATCGAGCCCTTCTTGAGGGCCGTCTCCGAGGCCTCGAGGAGCACGCCGCTGGCCTGCACGGACTCCGGGGCGTCGATGAACACCGGCACCCGTGCCACCAGCTGGCCGTCGAGGTAGAACGCGAGGGTGTGCTCGCGGATCGAGGTGATCTCGATCCGATCGCGGATCGTGCGGCGGAACAGGTCCTCGAACATCTGCCCACGCAGCTCGATGACGCGGGGCTGGGACTCCCAGATCACCTCGCCCTCGGCGTCGGCGATGGCGACGACCTCCTCGTACATCCCCTGGGCGCCCTTGTAGACCCCGTGGAGCGCGAAGGGCTGGGAGCCGCCGGGCAGCTCGCCCTTGACCCGGATCACCGGGTCGGCGACCCCGCTGGACTCGTAGCTCTCGAGGTCGTAGGCCATCCCCGACAGCAGCTTGACCCGGGACATGCGCGGCTCGATCGTCGACGGTGATCAGCGGGCGCTGCCAGCCTAGCGCCGACACCCCGGCCTCCCCCGCCCGCGGTGCCCGCCCCGGCAGCCGTACCAGCCGCCGGCACCGCTACCGTTGCCGGTCCGGGGGTCGGCGGAGCGCGCGCCACGGAACGCGCTCCCGGGTCGGGAGGTGGCGGGGTGGAGGACACCGAACTGCAGGCGCTGCGTGCCTCGGTGCGCGCGTTCTGCGACGCACACGTGCGGCCGACCGCCAGGGAGCGGGACCGTGCGGAGGCCTTCCCGGCGGAGCTGCTCCCCGGGCTCGCGGAGATCGGCGTGCTGGGTGCGGTGATCCCCGTGGAGCACGGGGGCGCGGGGCTGGACGCGGCGGGCTACCGCGTGGTGATCGAGGAGCTCGGCGCGGCCGACTCCTCCCTGCGCTCCCTGGTCTCGGTCAACCTCGGCCTGGTGGCCCGCTCGATCCTGCGCTGGGGGACCGACGAGCAGCAGGCCCGGTGGCTGCCGGGCCTGGCCCGCGGCGAGCTCGGGGCCTTCGGGCTCACCGAGCCCGGGGCGGGGTCCAACCCCGGTGAGATGACCACCCGGGCCGTGCGGCACGGGGACCGCTGGCGCATCGACGGCGCGAAGATCTTCATCACCAACGGCACCCGGGGTGCGGTCACGATGATCCTGGCCCGCGCCGTGGTCGAGGGCGAGGACCGGGGCATCACCTGCTTCCTGGTGCCCCAGGACGCACCCGGCTACGTCGGTACCCAGATCCACGGCAAGCTGGGCCTGCGCTCGGGTGATACCGCGGAGCTGGCGCTCAGCGGCGTCGAGGTCGGTGACGACGACGTCCTCGGTGCGGTGGGCGGCGGGATGAAGGTGGCGCTGTCCGCCCTGGACGATGGCCGCTTCTCCCTGGCTGCGGGTGCGGTGGGACTCGCCCGGGAGGCGCTGGAGGTGTCGCTCACCTACGCCGGTGAGCGGCAGCAGTGGGGCGGCCCGATCGCGGCCAAACAGCTGGTGCAGGAACTGCTGGCCGCGATGCACGTCGACATCCAGGCCGCGGCCGGTCTGGTGGACGTGGTGGTCGCGCGCAAGCTGGCCGAGCAGCGCTGCACCCTGGAGGTGTCCACCGCCAAGCTCTTCGCCACGGAGGCCTCGGTGCGCTGCGCCGACCGGGCCGTACAGATCCACGGTGGCTACGGCTACGTCGACGAGTACCCCGTCCAACGCCTGCTGCGCGACGCCCGGGTCACGACCCTCTACGAGGGCACGACCCAGGTCCAGCACCTGATCATCGGGCGCCTGCTGACGGGGGAGAGCGCCTTCTGATGGCCGGCTACGACCTGCACACCCACTCGACCTACTCCGACGGCGTCACCACGATCGAGGAGAACGTGGCCGCCGCCGCCGCCCTCGGGCTCGAGGGGATCGGGATCACCGACCACGATACGACCGCCCCCTTCGCGGTGGCCCGCGCCGCCGCGGCCGCCGCCGGTATCGAGGCCGTGCTGGGCACGGAGTTCTCCGCCGAGGAGGCGGGGATCAGCGTCCACGTGCTCGGCTACTGGGTCGATCCGGCACACCCGCCGCTGGCCGAGGAGCTGGACCGCCTGCGCGACGAGCGCACCGACCGGGCCCGACGGATCGTGGCCCGGTTCCAGGCACTGGGGATACCGGTCAGCTTCGACCGGGTCGTCGCCCTGGCCGGTGCTGCCCCGATCGGCCGGCCCCACGTGGCCGCCGCGGTGGTGGAGCTCGGGGCCGCCGCGGACCTGCGTGAGGTGTTCGACCGCTACCTCGCCGACGGCGGCCCCGCCTACGTGGAGAAGCACGCCGTGGCCCCCGAACGGGCGGTGGAACTGCTCGTCGCCGCCGGTGGTGTGGCCGTGCTGGCCCACCCCGGGCTCTACGGTGACCGCTCCGGCGCCAGCGGCCTGCCCGTCGCGGTGGTGGAGCGCATGGTCGCTGCGGGGCTGGCGGGGATCGAGGCGCACCACCCCGACCACACCGAGGAGCAGCGCCAGCACTTCGCGGCGGTGGCCGCCGAGCTCGACCTGGTGGTCACCGCCGGCTCCGACCACCACGGCAGGGGCGCCGAGGACCGGTTGGGTCGGGCCACCACGGCGCGGGAGCAGGTGGAGGCGTTGCGTGGCTGGCGCGTCGACTGACCCGCGGCGTCGGCCCTCGGAGGGGTTAGGCTGCACCCTTCACCCGTAGGGTCCACGGTCACACAGCGTGCGGCCCACGACGGACCGGGGGCACAGCTGCCGGGTGTGGACGCGGAGGAGGAACCGTGGCGGAGGGCAACGTCCAGAAGGCGCAGAAGATCGTTCCGGTCCCCACGCTGCACTTCAGCGAGGGGGCCCTGGCAGGCCGTGTGGTCCGGCTCGACCGTGAGGTCGCGACCCTGGGTCGCCGCGAGGACAACCCCTACGTGATCCCCGATCCGCGGGTGTCGCGTGTGCACGCGGAGGTGCGGCGGGAGGCCTCGGCGGTGATCGTGACCGACCTGGGTTCCGCGGCCGGTACCAAGGTCAACGGCGACACCCTGGAGGGTCCCCGGGTCCTGCGGCACGGTGACCGGGTGAGCTTCGGACCCGTCACCGCCACCTTCGAGGATCCGGCGGCGGCCTCCCAACGCGAGGACGCCACGGTGGTCTTCGACGTCCCCAAGGTGGAGACCGGCCCGCACCTGTCCCCGCGCCAGCAGCAGGTACTGGAGCTGATGGCCGAGGGGATGACCAACTCGGAGATCGGTGAGGAGCTCGGGGTCACGGAGCGCACGGTCAAGGCCTACGCCCAGGAGCTCTACGACAAGCTCGGGGTCCGCAACCGGGCGGGAGCGGTCGCCGAGGCGGGCAAGCTCGGCCTGCTGTGACCGCCACCGTCTTCGCCGTCGCGAACCAGAAGGGTGGGGTGGGCAAGACCACCACCACCCTGAACGTCGCCGCCGCCATGGCGGAGCTCGACGCCGCGGTCCTGGTCGTCGACCTCGACCCCCAGGGCTGTCTGACCTTCTCGCTCGGCTACGACCCCGACGCCATCGAGCCGTCGCTCAACGACACCGTCGTCGGCCGCACCTCGATGGCCGACACGATCATCCAGCACGGTGAGGTGGACATCGTGCCCGCCAACATCGATCTGGCGGGTGCCGAGGTGACGCTGCTGTCCCGGACGGGCCGGGAGTACCTGCTGCGCGGTGAGCTGGGCGACCTGCTCGAGAGCTACGACGTGGTCCTGATCGACTGCGCACCCTCCCTCGGCGTGCTGACCATCAACGGGCTCACCGCCGCCGACGAGGTCCTGATCCCCGTGCAGTGCGAGACCCTGTCCCACCGGGGGGTCAGCCAGCTGCTGGAGACCATCTCGGACGTCAAGCGCCTGACCAACCGCGCCCTGTCCGTCCGGGGGCTCGTCGCGACGATGTTCGACTCGCGGCCCCGCCACAGCCGCGAGGTACTCCAGGACCTGCTGGCCCGCTACGACCTGCCGCTGATCGGTCCCCCTGTGCGCAAGTCGGTCCGGTTCGCCGAGGCCCCCACCGGCGGTGCCAGCCTGGTCAGCGCCCGGACCGGGGTCCCCGGCACGGCGGCCTACCGGGCCATCGCCCAGGAGCTGCTGGGCTACGAGGTCGACCCGCAGCTGCTCGAGGCCGCCGGCTGGTCCGATGCCCAACGCGAGGCCGTGCTCGGTCTCGCCGGGGACGGATCGGCCTGATGGGCGCCGAGCCGGGTGCGGGTGCACGTCGGCCGGGGACCTCCCCGGCCTTCGACCGCATCACGCCCCGCGCCCCCAGCGACGCTGCCCGGGACGGGTTGGGCAAGGAGGCGCTGTACTCGACGGCGCCGAGCGCCGCGCCCACCAGCCAGGTGGAGCTGCACTGCCGACGCTGCGACGTGCCCTTCGGCCTGTCGGTGCTCGGCCTGGCCAAGCTGCTGGCCCCGCCCTTCCTGGTCGATCCCGTGCGGCGTCGCCTCTACAGCCGGTGCCCGGCCTGCAGCCGCTACGCCTGGTTGGACGTGCGCACGGGGCAGGCCTTGCGGGTGTTGCGCGCGCCCTGGAACCCCACGAGCTGAGGTCGGTTCAGGGCAGGTGCTCGACCCGCACCCGGCGTGCGCGTTGGGGCTGTCCCTCGCCCCTGGCCTCCGCGCCGCGCGGCGTGGTGGTCTCCTCGCCGGCACCGCCGCCGCTCCCGGCGGCGCGCTGCTGGCCCTCGCCACCGCTGCGGCCGCTACCGCTGCGGGCGCTGGCGTCACGGGAGGTGCGGCTGCCGGGTTGCGCCGAGCGGGACTGCTGCTGCTGTGCACCCTGGCCGGAGCGCGGTCGCCCGTCCCGCCCCTTGGCGCCACGTCGCGGGGCGTCCTCGCCGCCGGAACGCGACCGGCCGCCGGCACCGTCGCCCTGACGGGGGCGTGCGCGGGTGCGTCCCGAGCTCGATGATCCCGAGGTGGTGGTGTCCTTCGGGGTGTCAGCGGGACGTGCACGGGGCTCGGGGGTCGGGCCGTCCTCCGCGGCATCGGTGGCCGAGGCGGTGGCGCTGTCGCGCTGCGGCGCCGTCGTGGCGCGCGCACTGCGGTCCGCGGCAGCC
>SKTN01000188.1 GCA_007117945.1 Nitriliruptoraceae bacterium
GACGAGCGCTCAGCGCACGCCGTGGATCGGGAGCAGGAGCTCGCGCAGGGCCTGGATCGAGGTGCGCGCCGCCTCCGCAGCCTGGGTACGCATCGCGTCCGACACCCGGACCGGGTCCTCGAGGAAGGCCGTGGGCGCGATGTCACCGGTGCGCTCCACCGCGAGCTCGCGCCAGCCCATCGGCGTCTCGATGGGCACGCGGCGGCCCGTCATCTCCGCGAAGGCCATCGTCCAGGCCCGCGGGACCACGCGCACGAGCTGGTAGCCGCCGCCGCCCATGGCGATCCAGCGGCCCTCCGCGGTCTCATGGGCGAGGCGGTGCAGGCGCGCGTAGATCGCCGCCATGTCGTCCACGGTCAGCGCGAGGTGCGCCAACGGGTCGGTCGCGTGGGTGTCACAGCCGAGCTGGGTGACGAGCACGTCGGCATCGAAGGCCCGGATCAGGGGCTCCACCACGGCGTCGAAGGCCTCCAGCCACACCGAGCCCGTCGTCCCCGGGTGGAGCGGGAGGTTGGCGGCGCTGCCCTGGGCGCCAGGACCGCCGATGTCGTCGGCGGCACCCGTCCCGGGGAACAGGAACCGGCCGGACTCGTGCAGGGAGACCGTGAGCACCCGGGGGTCGTCGCGGAACATCACCTCGACGCCGTCCCCGTGGTGCACGTCGACGTCCACGTAGGTGACCCGCTCGGCACCATGCTCCAGCAGCCAGTCGATGGCGATGGCGGGATCGTTGTAGATGCAGAACCCCGCGGCCCGGTCAGGCATGGCGTGGTGCAGTCCGCCGGCGGGGTTGAAGGCGTGGTCGGCCTCCCCCTCCCACACCTGGCGCGCCGCCTCGATGGAGGCCGCGCAGATCAGGACCGAGGCCGGGTGCATGCCCTCGAAGGCCGGCGTGTCACCGGGGCCGAGCCCGTAGCGCGCCTCCGCCTGGGCGGTGGGGTCCCAGGACAGGCGCCGGACGGTGTCGACGAAGTCCTCGCGGTGCAGCCGCAGCAGCTCCGCATCGTCCATCGGCCGGGGCAGTACCTCGTCCACCCCGTTGCCGAGGAGCCCGATGCGCCGGATCAGGTCGACGGTGAGCTCCACACGCACCGGCGCCAGGGGGTGACCGGGGCCGAGGTCGTAGCCGGCGGCGCGCTCGTCCCAGATCAGGGCGACCCGCCCTCGCGCCTGCGGCCCCTCGCCCGCCACGTGGTGCTCCTCTCCGGCCGCTCCGACACCAGCGTCGGCTGGGTCGCACGGGCCGCAGCTTCGAGCCTATCCACGGACATCGTCACCACGCGCGGGAGCTGGCAGGTCACTCGTGCCGCAGGGCGGTGACCGGGTCGAGCTGCCCGGCACGCCGCGCCGGCAGGACACCGAAGACCAACCCCACGAGCACCGACACCCCGAGCGCCAGGGCGATCGACCACCAGGTGACCTCGGCCGGCACGGGAGCGAAGGCCGCCACCAGCTCAGCCGCACCGATCCCCAGCGCCAGGCCGACCACACCACCGAGGCCCGTCAGCGCCACCGCCTCGAACAGGAACTGCCGGGTGATGTCGCGGGTGCGTGCCCCCAGCGCCTTGCGCAGCCCGATCTCGCGGGTCCGTTCGCTCACCGACACCAGCATGATGTTCGACACCCCGACACCACCCACCAGCAGGGAGATCCCGGCGATCGCGGCCAGGACCCAGGTCAGGATCTGCAGGATGTCACCCACGACCCCGATGATCTCGTCCTGGGAGACGACGCTGAACTCGTCCTCCTCCAGCCGTTCCGCCAGGGCGCTGCGGGCGGCCTCGCGGTCGGCTTCGATGCCCACCGTCGACTCCGCACGCACGAAGATGGCATCGACCCGGGTGGAGCCGAACAGCCGCTGCGCCGCGCTGATCGGGATGAGCACCTGCCGGTCCACGTCCGGCCCGAAGGCGGTGGTACCCACCCGTTCGAGCACCCCGACGACGCGGTACCGGATCGCGCCGAGGGAGACCGTGCGCCCGATGGGGTCCTGGCCCGGGAACAGGGTCTCGGCGCTGCTCGCCCCCAGGACGGCCACCCGGCGACCGGTGGCGACGTCGGAGCGGCTCAGGGACTGCCCCCGGGCGATGGTGCGGTCCACCACGCCCAGGTAGTTCTCCGTGATGCCGAACACCGTGGCGTTGAAGCGGTTGCCCTCGGCCTGGACGGCCTCCGCACCGATCACGTAGCCGGCGGCGCGGCCCTCCCCCCCGGGCAGCGACCGGTCGACGCGCTCGATGTCGTCCGCGACGAAGCTGGAGCGTTGGGGCCCGCCCCCGAAGTCACCATCGCCGGGCAGGACGAACAGCAGGTTCGAGCCGAGGCCCTCGATCGCGCCCGTGATCTCCGAACGCGCACCCTGGCCGATCGCCACCAGCAGCACCACCGACAGCACGCCGATGAGCACGCCGAGGGTGGTCAGCGCGGAGCGCAGGCGGTTGGCGCGCAGAGCCTGCATGGCGACGCGCAGGGACTCGCGCAGGCTCATGACCGCACCACCGCACCCGCGCCCGGCAGACCCGCCCTCATGCTGCCACCTCGGTGACGATGCGCCCGTCCCGCAGCTCGATGCGCCGTGCGGCCCGGGCGGCGACCTCCGCCTCGTGGGTGATGACCACCAGAGCGGTCCCCCGGTCGCGGTGCAGCTCCTCGAGCAGGGTCATGATCTCCTCGCCCGTACGGGTGTCGAGGTTGCCCGTGGGCTCGTCGGCCAGCAGCAGGGCCGGCTCGGTGACCAGGGCCCGCGCGATGGCCACCCGCTGCTGCTGCCCCCCGGAGAGCTCGCCCGGACGGTGGGTGATGCGGTCGGCGAGCCCGACCTGCTCGAGGGCCGCCGTCGCCCGCTCGCGGCGTTCACGGGGCGAGCTGGACCGGTAGACCAGGGGCAGGATGACGTTGTCGAGGGCGGTGAGGCGCGGCAGCAGCTGGAAGGACTGGAACACGAACCCGATCGAGCCGTTGCGCAGGCGTGCGAGCTCCGCATCGTCCATGTCGCGGACGTCACGCCCGTGGTAGCGCACGTGGCCGCTGGTGGGGCGGTCCAGGGCGCCGAGCAGGTTGAGCAGGGTCGACTTGCCCGACCCCGAGGAGCCCACGATCGCCACGTGCTCACCGCGGTCGACCGTGAAGCTCACGCCACGCAGCGCGTGCACCTCGTTGTCGCGACCCAGGGTGTAGACCCGGGTGACGTCGTCGGCGGTGAGCAGCGGCGCGTCGTCCACGGCGGGGTCCTGCCCGCTCACGGCACCGGCCCCGCGCCGAGCGCGAGGTCCTCGTCCGGCTCGGTCTCGATCTCCTGGCCGTCCTCGAGCAGCTCCACACCCGTGGTGACCACCACGTCGCCCGGCTCCAGGGGAGCCTCGATCGCCGCGACGCCGTCCCCGAGCGCCAGGACCTCCACGTCGATGCGCGCCGCACGCCCGTCACGCACCACGTGCACGATCTCCTCGCCACCGCGCCGCAGCAGTGCCGAGCTCGGCACGACGAGCTGTGCGTCGACCGCCCGGACCTCGATCTCCACCGACGAGGTCAGTCCGACCCGCAGATCGACCTCGTCGGGCACCTCGTCGATCCGCACGGTGACGGGGAACTGGGCGCCACCGGTCCCGACCTGGCGTGGCTCGATACCCACCCGCTCCACGACACCGCGCAGCTCCGCGGTGGGGAAGGCGTCGACCAGCACCACCACGGGCTGACCGGCCGCCACCTCGACGATGTCGAGCTCGTCCACCTGCGCGCGCACGGTGAAGCTGTCGAGGTCGAAGATGGTCACCACCGGCTGCCCCGCGGTCACGCTGGCGCCCACGGCAGGCGGACCGTCGGTGCGCGCCTGCTCGCCGGCACCGGGGGCGCCGTCCAGGCCACCACCGGTCAGGGCGTCGAGGTCGGGGCCGTCGCCGCCCAGCCCGTCCGCCAGGGACCCGAGGTCCCCGCCGAGCCCCTCCAGGCCCTCCAAGCCCTCCAGGGCACCGAGCCCTCCCGCGGCCCCGCCACCAGGATCGCGCACCAGCTCGATCACCCCCGCGCTGGGAGCCGTGACATCGAGGCCCTCGAGCTGCTCACGGACCGCCTCCACGGCCATCTCGGCCTGCTCGCGCTGGGCCTCCACGGCCGCGCGTTGCGCCTGGCTCGCGCTCTCGGTCTGCGCCGCCAGGTCGGCCGCGACCTCGTCGAGCTGGGCCGTCGCCGACCGGTACTCCACCTGGGCGGCGTGCAGGCGTGCCTGGGCGCTGCCCAGGGAGGCCTCCAGATCGCTGGTGTCCACCGCGACAAGGGTCGTGTCCTCGGCCGGTGCCGCGATCGTCTTCGGGTCGACACCCAGCTCCTCGGGCAGGGCGCCACCGAGGCTGTCACGCAGGTCGCGCAGGGCCGCGACCGTGGCGCGGCCGCTCTCCTCCGTGGCGTCGGTGACCGCGGTGATGGTCGCCTCCAGGGCACCCACCTGGTCCTCCAGGGTGCCGAGCAGGGCCGGTACCACCGCGTCGAGCTGGGCCTGCAGGGAGGTCACCACCGGCGCGAGGTCGACGCCGGCCAGCCCGTCCGCACCACCCGCCAGAGTGCCGACGGTCTCCACGGCGGCCTCGGCCTGCTCGAGCTGCTGCTCGAGGGAGTCCGAGCGCAGGGCGAAGAGGGGGTCGCCCGCCTCGACGCGGTCACCGTCAGCCACCTCCAGCACCTCGATCTCGCCCCCCGAGGGCGCGGTGACGGTGGTCCGCCCGGCGGGCTCCAGCACGCCCGCGGCGGCGACGGTCTGCACGACCTCACCTGTGGTCACCTCGGCGGTGCCGAACACCGGGTCGTCGTCACCGGTGCAGGCGGCGAGCACGACCGCCGCCAGGGCGAGCACGGTTACGGGGGCCGAGGCGCGGAGTCGGCGCACAGGGGGCTCCTGGAAGGGTGGGCCATCGGGCAGGGGGCGGTGGGGCGGCGGCGGGCACACCGCGGTGGCCGCGGATGGCTGCGCCGGGAAGGTTCGTGCCCCAGGGTGCCCTGTGTCGGTCGGTTCGTGGACCACGGGGTGCGCCGTGCGGTCAGTGGCACACGCGCCGAGGACCCGGGTCTCACTCGCCCCGGGCCAGCGCCTCGCTGCGCAGCTTGGCCGCCTCGATGGCGTCGAGGAACGCAGCCCGCACCTTGGCCGACTCCAGGGTGCGGATCGCCGCGATGGTCGTGCCCCCGGGTGAGGTCACCATCTCCCGCAACTCGACGGGGTGGCGGCCGCTGTCCCGCAGCATCGTGGCCGAACCCACCATCGTCTGGATGATCAGCTGCGTGGACACGTCGCGCGGCAGCCCCAGGAGGATCCCGGCGTCGATCATCGCCTCGGCCAGCAGGAAGAAGTAGGCGGGACCGGAGCCCGACAGCGCCGTGACGGCGTCGAGGTACTCCTCGTCCATGCGGACCACCTCGCCGACGTGGGAGAGGATCTCCTCAGCGAGGTCGAGGTCGCGGTCCTCGGCGTGGGTGCCGCCGCTGAGCACCGACATCGCCTCGTCGACCTGCACGGGGGTGTTGGTCATCACCCGGACCACGGGTACCTCACCCTCGATCGCGTCCTGGATCGTGGAGGTGGTGATGCCGGCCGCCACGGAGATGACGGTCTGGTCGGTGTTGAAGGCGTCGGTGATCGCCGTGAGGGTGCGCACCAGGACCTGGGGCTTCAGCGCGATCAGCACCACGTCGGCGGCCGCGACGGCGGCGCGGTTGTCCGTGGTGGCCTCGACGCCGTACTCGGCGCTGATCTGCTCGCACCGGGCCTCGAGGGCGTCGGTGCAGACCACGCGGTCGGGCGACAACCAGCGGGAGCGCAGCAGGCCCCGCAGCAACGCCTCCCCGATCCGTCCCGTCCCGATGATCGCGAGGCGACCGTCCATGTGCACGCTCCTGTCCGGTTGCTGGGATGGCTGGGGTAGCTGCGCTGGCCGAGGTGGCGGGCGCCGAGCCTACTCAGCGCTGGGAGCCGCCCACGGGGTTCGGCGGCAGGCCCACCTTCTCCCGCCAGCGCTGCTCGGCTTCGAGGTAGGTCGCGAAGCCGGCGCGCAGGACCTGGTTGAAGGTCTCGTCGCTGAGGGTGAGCACCTGACCGAGCAGCTCGTCCAGGGTCTCCGCGTCGACGGCGGTCAGGGGCAGCGCCCCCGTGAGGATCAGATCCCCCTCGTCGTCGAGGGCGAAGTGCACGGGCCCGGGCCGCTGGTTGCGCTGCAGCAGGATGCGGTAGACCTCCTCGTGCCCCTCGTCGGGCACCCCCGCGAACAGCGAGGTGACCGTCAGCCGTCGGTCCCCCAGGGTGAGCAGCAGGGGGATCGTGCGCTTCCACTCCCCCTCGAGCATGGTCATCCAACGATCGTCACCGACCTCGGTGACCTCGAGTCCCGCGGCGTCGAGCACCTCGAGGAGCAGGCGTCGTCCCGATGCGGTCACACCGTCACCTCCTGTCGTCGGACGCCGGCCAGCAGGTCGGCGGCGACCTCGGCCGCCAGCACGAGCGCGGCGTCGGCACGCAGGGTGCGCCCGGCGGCCTGCTCCTCGCCAGCAGCACCGGGCCCCAAGGCGCTGCGCGCTCGTGCGAGCACCTGCTCCACCTCGACGCGCTCCTCGGGTGCGAGGGCGACCTCGCCGAGGGACCGCAGGTTCTCCGAGGCAGCGCACAGCCGGGCCGCCGCGCCGTGGGCGTCCAGGGCGGACGCCGCCGCACCGATGCCGCGCAGGTCCCGGGCCAACCCGATGAAGTCGTAGGCGCTGCGGGTCAGGGTGCGCGCGGCGTCGATGTTCTCGAGGTGGAGCTCCAGCGCCTCGGACCAGCAGCCACGACGTCGGGCGACCCAGGCCCGCCCCAGGCGCGCGATGCAGGCGCTCCAGCGGTCCTCCACCGCGAGGTAGCCCTCCTCGCTGGCGCGGAAGGCGGCCATCGCCGCGTCGAGGTCACCGCTGCCCGCCGCGAGGTGGCCGACCGCATCCGATACCGCAGCACGGACCCAGCGATCGTCGCAGCCTGCTGCCCCCACCGGCACCGCGGTGGGGCCGGCCGCACCGGTGGTCGTGACCGACCCGTCGGGCTCGAGCTGGAGGAGGCGGGCCTCGCACAGCGCCACCCGGCACGGCGCGTCGAGCGCGCGGGCGAGCTGTGCGCCCCGCTCGAGATGTCCCCGCGCCTGCTCGGCCGCACCGATCGCCGCAGCCAGGCGGCCCGCGGCGTAGCTGAGCCGCTGCACCAGATCCGGGTCCACCGCACCCTCGACATCGGGGGCGGGCCCCTGCAGGGGGGCATCCTGC
>SKTN01000163.1 GCA_007117945.1 Nitriliruptoraceae bacterium
CCGGGTCACAGGTGTAGAGGACGGTGTCCCAGTCGAAGGAGTACCCGAGCCGGGCGATCGTGGTGCGCTGCTCGTCGATGTTGGCGTAGGTCCAGGCCTTGGGGTCCGCGCCGCGGTTGCGGGCCGCGTTCTCCGCGGGCAGCCCGAAGGCGTCCCAGCCGATCGGGTTGAGCACCCGGCGACCCTGCATCCGGAGGTGGCGCACCAGTGCGTCGTGGATCGTGAAGATCTCCGCGTGCCCCATGTGGAGGTCACCGGAGGGGTAGGGGAACATCGTCAGCGCGTAGTAGGGCGCGTCGGCCTGGTCGTCCTCGCGGGCACCGGGCCCCGGACGGAGGCTGTAGGTGCGCTCCTCGGCCCACCGCTCGGCGATCGGGGGCTCGATCGCCAGCGGGTCGTAGCGCTCGGTGTCACCTGGGACGTTGGACATCGTGTGGTGCAGCCTCCGGGAGCGGACCCACGGAGCGTAGCGAGCGGGCCGGACCGGCCTGAGGCCTCCGTCAGTCGTCGAGCGCCTCGCAGTGGCGCCGCAGCCCCTCGGCGGCACCTCGCACGGCATCGCCCACCACGCGGCGCTGCACCAGCTTCGGCAGGGGCAGCGCCGCCTCGATGGTGAGCTCCAGGGTGGCGTCGCAGGCGCCGTCGTCCACGGCGACCACCCGCCACGCCCCCTGCTGGGACCGTTGTGCCCGACTGCTGCCCTGCAGCTCCCAGGTCAGCCCGTCGTCGAGGTGCTCGTAGACCACCTCGAAGGTGTCGGTGACCACCTTGGCGTCGTTGACGATCCGGGCGCGCCGCACCTGTCCCCGGTCGTCCTCCTCGAGGACCTCCGAGCCCAGCATGCCCGGCCACCACTCGGGCTGCGCCCCGACATCGCGCACCGTCGCCAGCACCACCTCGGCGGGTGCGGCGATCGCGACGGTGTGCTCGGCCCTGATGCCCATGGGCCGGAGCCTACGCGGGCTGCGGTCCGTGGACGAGGTACCGGCGGTTCGCGAGCGCCGCGCGCCGCTGCCACCGTGCCGGCCCGCACCCACCACGGGTGCCTGTCGGACCCTCCGACACGCCACCACAGCCCCGAGGACAGGAACACCATCACGATGCCCCCGGTACGACCGCGCACCGCTGCCGGGTCCGCTGCACCCGCTCGCGGGACCCGCAGACCCCGGCTGCTGACCGGGCGGAACAGCACGCTGCTGGCCCTGGGACTGGCCTGGGCCCTGACCGCGTGCGGCCTGCTCGACGAGGACCACGTCGACAGCGACCCGCCCCCGGAGCCCGTGGAGGAAGCCCCCGCCGACGAGGCCACGGGGGAGACGGCCACCGACGCGGCGCCTGCGCCCGATGCTGCTGCAACGCAGGAGGGCGAGCCCGAGCTCGACCCCGGCGCCTGGAGCCCCTGGGCGATGCCTGCCGGCGACGCGAGCGCGGCGAACCGCGCCAGCCTCCCGGGCCCGGAGCAGCCCGGCCTCAGATGGTGGCTCGACCTCGGGGAGGTCACGACCGCGTTCGCGCCCGAGGGCTACGACCGCTTCGATGATCGTGTGCTGCTCGCCGACGCAGGCGTGCTGGTCGCCCGGGTCTCCAACCCCGAGGGGCAGTACGAGGACACCGCCCGGTTCCGCAACGAGCTGATCGGCATCGACCTCGACACCGCCGAGGTGCTGTGGGAGATCCCCAACGTCTCGCCGATCAACTCCGGTCCCTGCATGCCGGCGCTCGACCGCCGGGACCGGATCTGGGTGGAGCAGCGCCCCGACGGCGGTGACCTCGGCTCCCTGCTCAACCACGGCAGCCGCGACCACTGGGCGGTCATGACCAGCGACCACCTGGTGACCCTGATCGAGATCGTCGACGACGACGGCGACGCGACCGAGCACCGCATCGTGTCCATCGCCCTCGACGACGGCACGACCACCGACGAGATCACCCTGCCCACCGCAACCGGTATCGACAGCACCGAGGTGGACCGCGCCTACCTGCTCGCCGACCACGACCGTGTCTACCTCTCCACCCGCACGACCGGTGACAGCCAGGTCCTGGCCCTCGATGCCGCGGGTGGGGAACTGGACCTCGACTGGGCGTTCGACCTGGAGCTCCGTGCACCGGAGCTGACCCTCGGTGATGGTGTGGTGCTGTTCCAGGACGGCCGGCGCGCTGCCGGTGCCGCCCCCTCGCTCACCGCGCTGGACGTCGACGACGGAACGCTGGTGTTCGACGACGGGATAGCGGTGGGTGCACAGCCCCTCGCCAACCCCGACGGCACGCTGTGGGGACGCACCTCGGGCGAGGACAGCAGCCGCATGCGGGAGATCTCCCGGATCGGTGCGGACGGACGACTGCGCTGGCAGCTGCCGTGGTCGGAACTCGCCCTCGCCAGGGGCGAGGGTCCTCAGGACCCCGAACGACCCTTCGTCGAGATGGCCGGGGTCGACGAGCAGGGCACGCTGTTGCTGGTCAGTGACGACGGGGACGGCCTGATCATCGCGCTGGAGCGCGATGGTGACCTGGCCGTGCAGGAACCGACGGCCGAGGAGGACGACGGCTGACCCGCAGCGCAGGCCACCGGGGGTTCGCACCCCGGGGTGCGGCTCGGTACGCTTCCGCGCCGCACCCGGGAGGCAGTGACCCCCGGTGGCGTTCGGGCCGGTAGCGCAGTCCGGCAGCGCACCTCCATGGCATGGAGGGGGTCGTGGGTTCAAATCCCATCCGGTCCACCTGAACCACCTCTGCAGCCCCGGTCGGCGACCGGGGCTGCGTCGTTGCGCCACCGAGGTGGTCTCCCTTCGGACAGGGAGCCCCCCTCCGCCGCTGCCGCGCCCCGCCGATAGTGCGGACAGGGGGTTCGGCGGGTCGGGACGCGCGTGAACGGGCCGCCCGGGACGAGGCGATCACGCGTGCAGCATGGCCCGGCGGACCGCGCCGTGCGCACCCTGGAGGACACCGTGCTCGACTGGCTGCCCGATCCGATGGCCCTGTGGACGGCGCTGTGGCCGGCGCTGGCCGTGGCGGGCCTGCGGGCCGCGGACGTCTCCATGAACGTCTTCCGGGTGGTCTTCGTCGTCCAGGGCCGGCAGGCCCTGGCCGCCACGGCCGCCGGGACGGAGGCCGGCATCTGGCTGGCTGCGGCGGGGATCGTCCTCCTCGACCTGACCTGGATGCGTGCCGCGGGCTTCGTGGCGGGTGTCGCGCTCGGGACGGCGATCGGGATGGAGCTCACGGCCCGTCTCAAGCTCGGGATGAAGACCGTACGCATCTACGTGCATGTGGAGGAGGGTGCGGGCCACCTCGACGGCCACGACGTGGCCCGGGCGCTGTACCACGCCGGTCACCGCGCCACCGTCTTCCGGGGGACGGGCTACCAGGGCCCCGTCGATATGGTCCTGTCCACGGTGCGCTTCCGCGACGCGGAAGCGGTGCTGCGCCTCGCCCGTGCCGTGGCGCCCACCGCCTTCGCCGCCGTGGACAACAGCCCGCACCCGGCCACCGCCGGGGCGGCGACCGTGGGCCGTGTGTGAGCCGCGTCGGTCACGCCACGCGGGGACGAGACCACGACCACGCCGGTCCGCAGCGCGCCCGGACGCGAACCGGCACGGAGGTGCGCTGTGGCTGAGGTGATCGTCATCGGTGCCGGCATGGCCGGCAGTACCGCCGCGCAGGCGCTGACCGCGGCCGGACACCGCGTCGTGGTGGTGGACAAGGGCTTCGCCGTGGGCGGCCGGATGGCGGCACGCTCGGTCGACGGTGCGCGCTTCGACGTGGGCGCGCAGTTCCTGACGGCCAAGACGCCCACCTTCCGGGCGATGACCGCGCGGTGGGCCGACGAGGGGGTGCTGCGGACCTGGTTCCACGGCAGCCCCGACCTGCAGGCCCCGCGCGACCCGGACGGCCACCCACGGCTCAGGGGCACGCCGACCATGCGCCGGGTCGTGGAGCACATCGGCACCGGGCTCGACCTCCGGCTCGGCCAGGTCGTCGGCGCGATCGTCCCCGACGGACGGCGGGCCACCCTCCACCTCGCCGCCCGGCCGGCGGGCACCGCCGCCCGGCCGAGCTGGCCACCCGCCGCCTCGACGCCACGCTCCACCCTGACCGCGGACGCGGTGCTGTCCACCATGCCGGTCCCCCAGACCCGGGCGGTCCTGGCCGCGGGCGGGGTCACGCTCTCCCGCACCGCGGAGGAGCGGCTCGCCGCCGCCAGCTACGACCCCTGCCTGACGGTGCTGGCGGTGCCCGACGGACCGAGCTCCCTGCCGGCCCGCGGCGCCGTCCGGGTCCCTGACGGCGACGTGACCTGGATCACCGACCATCAGGTCGCCGGGACCTCCTCCACGCCGGCACTGACCATCCACGCCGGCGCCGAGTACAGCCGGGAGCGCTTCGAGTCCGACGCCGAGGTGGTCCGGGGCGAGGTGGTCCAGCTCGCCGCCGGGCTGCTGGGCACCACGGCCCAGCCGGTCCACCTCCACCGCTGGCGGTACGCGACGCCGACCACCCCCCTGGGCGACGCGCCCCTGGTCGACCGCATCGGTGAGGCGCCCTTCGCCGTCGCCGGCGACGCCTTCCGTGGCGGCCGCGTCGAGGGTGCCGCGCTGTCGGGGCTCGATGCCGCCGAGGCGCTGCTCGCGGCGCTGGCGGAGCGCCGGGCGTGAACCTCAGCGCATCTGCGGCACGGCATCGCTGCCCGCCCGCGCGCTGAACCCGCCGGTGCGCAGGGGCAGCGTCAGGTGCCCGAGGTCGTTGTAGCTGGCCAGCACCGCCCGTGGCGACCCACCGCCGGCGACCGCCCGTGCCGGGGGTGCCAGGCGGGAGGTGTCCGAGGCCTCGAGCAGGAGCAGTTCGGCCACAGCGGCGTTGCCCACCGGCCCGAGGCTGCGTGGTGGCAGGGACAGCAGGCGGTGCAGGCCGTGCCAGATGCTGCCGCCGTGGCTGACCACCACGCAGGTCCCACCGTCAGGGGTCGCTGCGTGCAGCTCCTCGAGGGCGGGCGCGACCCGGTCCGCGAGCTGCTCGGCGGTCTCCGCGCCGATCTCGGTCATGACGTCCGCACCCGCGGTCCAACGCTGCCACCGCTGCGGCTCCTCGACGGCCAGCTCCCGGTGGGAGCGGCCCTCCCAGCTGCCGAAGGCGCGTTCCCGCAGCCGCGCGTCGACGCCGACCTCGAGGCCGAGGGCCGCAGCCAGGGGCGCCGCGGTCTCCCTCGCGCGCTGGAGATCGGAGCTGACGACGCGCACGGTGCCGACCCCCGCCGCCAGCAGCTCCGCCAGGCGCCCGCGGTAGGCAGCGGCGAGCGCGTCGGCCTGGTCGCGTCCCCGCGGCGACAGCCCGGAGCAGCGCTGGCCCTGGATCCTGCCCTCGACGTTCCAGTGGGACTCGCCGTGCCGCACGAGCAACAGCCGCTTCACCGGGGCGTCCCCGCCCCGCCGCCGGCATCGGCGCCACCGGAGGTGGCCGCGACCTGCGCCACCTCGCGATCCACCGCGGAGTCCAGCACCACACCCGTGCGCACGTCGCGCCGGGGTACGTCCGCCCACAGTCGTTCCAGGGAGTAGATGCCCCGCTGCTCCGTGGTGAACAGGTGGCACACGACGTCCCCGTAGTCCAGCAGGACCCAGCCTGCGGCGGGTGTGCCCTCACGGCGCAGCGGTCGCCGCCCCTGGTCACGCAGCCGTTCCTCGATGCGTTCACCGATGGCCTTGAGCTGCCGGTCGTTGCCGGCGCTGGCCAGCAGGAACACGTCCACGATGGCGAGCAGATCGCTGACATCGAGGATCGTGAGATCGGCGGCCTTGATGTCGTCTGCGGCGTCGGCAGCAGCGACGGCCAGAGCGACCGCCTCGTCGGTTGCGGGCACGGGGACCTCGTGGATCGGAGCGGTTCGGATGTCGGGCGCGCACCGGCGACGGGTGCACCCGGTGTGCCCCACCAGGGTACGGGGCCGGGCAGGACCCAGCGGGGGACGGCGTCCGGGGTCCTGCCCGGTCGACGTGCGGGGTCGCGGAGCGCGTCAGTCCGGCGGGGGGAAGTCCGCACCCACCACGATCGTGACGTCCACCACCGAACCCGGTGTCGCCGCCAGTTCCAGCTCACCGACGCCCAGCCGCTGCTGGACGTCGCGGCCCACGGCCACCTGCTCCTCGGAGCCGTCGTGCAGCACGATCCGGGTCGTGTCGTAGGTGAAGCGGTCGGCGTTGCCCGTCAGCACGACCCGGTAGCCCCCGTCCGCGAGGCGCTCCGCCACCGCCAGACCGATCCGCGGCACCCCGTTGCCGTTGAGGATCTGCACGTTCCGGCCCCCCGCGACCTCGCCACCGGCGCGCGCGCCGGCCAGCCGCGAGGCCACGATCGCCTCGGCACGCTCGGTGTCGACGCGGTACCCGTCCCCACCATCGGCGCCCAGGGGCAGGACGGGCAGCGTGAGGGTCGTGAGCCGCTCCTCGGCGCGGGCCTCCGCGAACCCCCGCAGGAGGTCGGCCACCAACTGCGGTTGGCTGGTGGTGATGGTGGACGTCCCGCGCTCGGTCTCCAGCGTGAGCAGCCGGTCGACCAACGCCGGGTCGGCAGCCACCGCGTCGAGCAGCCCCGCCAGGACCTGCTGCACCCTCGGCAGTGCCTCCAGCTCCCCCTCGTCGGGGATCTCCACGGTCAGGAAGCGCGCCAGCTGCGCACCCTCGAGCACGCTCGTGCCCGCCTCGGCCACCACGGCACCGTCGGCGTCCACCAGGGTGCGGGGGCTGGTCACCTCCACGGGGCCGACCTCGGTGAGCACCTGCTCCCACCCGGCGTGGTCGATCGCCGCGACACCGTCGAGCCCCACACCGAGGAGGTTGCCGAGGCTCAGGCGCGTCAGGTCCGCGCCGCCGAGGCCGTGGGCCTCGGCCAGGGTGAAGGTCCCATGGCCGGGGATGTCGGCCACGGTGGCGGTGGGGACGAGCAGGGCGGTCGCGGTGGCGCTGGCGTGGTCCTCGGCGAGGATGGTCAGCTGGGTGGCCTCCGCCGCGCTGCCGGGTCCCTCGACGGTGACCAGGGCGAGGCTGGCGCCCCCCTCGCCCGGTGCGGTGACCTCGGGATCGTCCAGGGCCTCCTCGGGCGAGAGCAGGTCCCGGAGCGCTCCCACACCCCCCGTCGCCAGCCACACACCTGCAGCACCGAGCAGCACCAGGAGCACGGCGCCCAGCAGCCAGGGCCGAGCCCCCCGGCCAGCCTGCCGGCCGGCGCGCAGCGAGCGTGCCTGACCCCGCGCGCCCCGCCGGCTGCGCC
>SKTN01000018.1 GCA_007117945.1 Nitriliruptoraceae bacterium
GCTCCCCCGGGCTCTCCCGGGCTCCTGGCCCGTTCCTGGGCGTGCGCCCAGGACACGACCACCTCTGAGCCCGGTCACCCGCTACGCGCGCGTGGGTTGGTCGTTCCCTGGGCGTGCGCCCAGGGAACGACCAACCCCTGCCACCCGACCGGCGCACCGGGCCCGATCACGTGCCGGTGTCAGCGGATCATCGCGGTGCGGACCGCATCGAGCTTGTTGCCCGGGACCGAGGCCAGCGGCGGCGTGCACCACCGCTCGGCGATGCGACCCTCGAGCTGCAGGGCAGCCTTGAGCACGGCGGGCACCGACGCCTGGACCTCACCGATCGCGGCGGTCAGGCGGGTCAGCCCCTGCTGGTACGACCGCACCGCGCCGGTGTCGCCTGCCGCTGCCGCCGCGGTCATGGCGATCACCTGGCGCATCCGCAGGTTCGCCACGGCGAGGATGGACCCGTCCACCCCGTCGGCCAGCGCCCGGTCCAGGCTCGGCGCGTGCCCGGTCAGCACGGAGAAGCCCCGGACCTCGCGGGTGGTCTCGATGAAGGCCGCCCGACGCTCGGCGTCCGGTGAGGAGTCCTTCATCCCGACGATGCGGTCGTGGCCGGCGAAGCGTCGGACCGCTGCGGGGGTCAGCGGGGAGCCCGCCAGCTGGGGGATGTGGTAGGCGAGCAGATCCACCTCGGCACGTTCGGCGACGGCGAGGTGGAGCGCGGCCACCTCGTCGGGGGTCAGGGGCTGCAGGTGGGGTGGCAGCACCAGGACGAGGTCGGCGCCGGCTGCGGCCAACCGGGCGACGTCCTCGTGCAGCGCCGAGAGGTTGGGGCCCGACGCGCCCGCCACCAGGACCGCCCCGGTCCCCACCGTGTCCAGGCTGCGACGCGCCGTCGCGGTCAGTCGGGCACGCTGCTCCGGGGTGAGCAGGGTGCCCTCCCCCGTGGTACCGGCGACCAGCACACCGCTCGCGCCGTCACCGACCGCGGCCGAGACCAGGGCGTCGACACCCGACGGATCGAGGCGGTCGGGATCGCTCAGGGGGGTCACCAGGGCCGGCAGGCAGCCCGACAGGGCCCGCGTCGGGTACGGCGTCTCGGTGGGCATGGTGGCAAGCTCCCGGGTCGGTAGCGTGATGGTCATGCTGCGCTGGCTGCTCCTGCGGGTCTACCGCATCCCGTCCACACCGACGAACCCGACCCCGGCTGCACTCGGACTCCACGCCGAGGAGGTCACGTGCTCGGCCGTCGATGGCCGCCGCCTGCGCGGATGGTTCCTGCCGGCACCCGGGATCGATCCGAACGCCCCCGGACCCGCGGTGGTGATCCTGCACGGCTGGGGCAGCTCGGCCAGCGACCTGCTGCCCGCGGCACCGGAGCTCGTGGCGGCGGGCCTGTCCACCCTGCTGATCGATGTCCGGGGCCACGGCCGCAGCGAGGCCGTGGACTTCATGTCCATGCCGCGCTTCGCCGAGGACCTCGAGGTGGCCCTCGCATGGCTACGGCGGGACCCCCGTGTGGCGGGGCACCAGGTCGGGGTGATCGGCCACTCCGTCGGTGCCGGAGCCTGCCTCCTGGCCGCGGCGCAGGATCCGACGATCGGCGCCGTGGTGCCCATCGCCGCGATGGCGCACCCCGCGGAGCTGATCCGCGGCTCCCGCGGGCTCCGGCCGGCGCCCCCGCGTGTGGCCGACCGGGTCCTGCACACGATCGAGGCCACCATCGGGCACGCCTTCGACAGCTTCGCGCCCATCACCACCATCGCCCGCGTCCAGGCACCGGTCGTGGTCGTCCACGGCACGCGGGACCGCACCGTGCCACCGGCCGACGCGGCCCGACTGGTCGACGCTGCCGGTGGCCGGGCACAGCTGCGGCTGATCCCCGGCGCGGGACACCGCTCCATCGGGCCCTTCCTGCCCGTCGTGCCCGAGCTTGCCACCTACCTCCACGGTGTCCTGACGGCCCGCACGCCCGGGACCCGTGACCCACTGCCTGGCTAGAGTCACCCACCGGTGGCGAGTCGGTGCTGCACGGGGAGCGACCCCCGACAGCGGTGCGCCGCCCCCGGGATGCCTGCCGGACGGCGGGCACCACCCGCTCCCCGACGTCACGGTGAGGTGCACGTGTCCGCGCTCTACCGCTTCGGCTCCGCCCTGTTCCTCACCGGGTTCCGTGCACTCGGTGTGGACCTGCGGGTCCAGGGTGCGGAGCACATCCCCGCCGAGGGCCCGGCGGTCCTGGCCAGCAACCACATCGGCTACCTCGACTTCGCCTTCGTGATGCTCGCCCCGCCCGCACCCCGACGGGAGGTGCGCTTCCTCGCCCGCGACGACTTCTTCCGCAACCCGGTCACCGGGTACCTGCTGCGCCGTCTCGGTCAGATCCCCGTGGACGTCCACGGCGATGCGATGCGCTCGGCGGAGGCGGCCCAGGCCGTGCTCACCGACGGCGGCATCGTCGGCATCCACCCGGAGGGCACCATCAGCCCCTCCTTCGTCCCCCGCAGGGGCAAGTCGGGGGTGGTGCGCCTCGCGGACAGCGCCGGGGCACCCATCGTGCCCGTGGCCCTGTGGGGGACCCAACGGCTGCTCACCAAGGGCCGGCCGGCCCGTCCGACCCGCGGTGCCGCGGTGGTCGTGCGCTACGGCGAGCCCTTCCGCCCCACGGCACGCACGTCGATGCTGCGCACCAACGAGGTGATGCAGCGGATCAACGAGGAACTCGCCCGAGCCCAGGCCAGCTATCCACAGCGGCCGGGGCCACCGCCCCACGACTGGTGGCAGCCGGCGCACCTCGGCGGCTCGGCGCCCACCCCTCAGGCCGCCGACGCGGCCATCCGCCAGCAGAACGAGGAGCGCCGCGCCCGCCGGGAGACCCGGGACCAGGCCCAGGCCGGCTGAGGGACGCGCGTCCTCTCCCGCCGTGGCCACGACGGGCTGTGGACAAGCGATGACCCGGCGCACGGGGGGAGCACCGGGTCATCGGGGGACGTGCGAGCACGCCCTTGCACCGTCAGCGTCGTCGCCCCCGGCGAGGTTACGCACGCCCCTAGGATGCGCGTCCAGCGCACGAAGCGGGGGCCGCGTGGGCCGTTCGACAGCTGTGCACGAACCCGGGAGCGATCATCCTGTGGATAGAGCTGTGGGAGTGTGGACACTTCCACCTGCGGAACTCCACAGGTGGAACCACAGCTGTGGAACTCCACGGACCACACGGGGCGCCTCATCCACAGCGAGCAGGGGATGACCACCCGATGGGCACCAACGCCGACACCTCCACCCGCGACATCGTTGAGCTGCTCCAGCAGCTCGGCGCGCACATGCACGCCGTGGGCAGCAGGTTCGCTGCCCGCGAGTCCCTGCACGCCACCGACGTGCAGGCGCTGTCCGCCCTCGCGATGGCCGGGGGACACCTCGGTGCCGGTGAGCTGGCGCGCGCGCTCGAACTCTCCTCCGGGGCGACGACCCGGTTGATCGACCGACTGGAGCGGGTCGGCCACGTGGCCCGGTCCACGGATCCCGTGGACCGACGACGCCGGGTCGTGGCGATCACCACCTCGGCGCAGACGACCGCGGGCGAGTACTTCGGGTCCCTGGCGACCACCATCGAAGGGGTACTCGAGCCCTACGCCCCCACGGAACGCGAGGTGCTCCGCCGCTTCCTCGGCGAGGTGGTCGAGGCGATGGAGTCCCACGGCCGCCCCTGAGGCTGCCAGGCACCATCGCTTGGGGGCCGACGCCCCGACAGCAGGTGGCCGGCCCCGAAGGACCGGCCACGTGCCGTCGCGTTCGTCGATGACCTCAGGGGGTCCACGCTCAGCGGTGCGGTGGCGTGGGCACCCGGTCATCCTGCGCGTCAGATCGAGCGGGGCTCCTCCCAGAGGGCCTCGTCGAGTTCCTGGTCGCGCTTCTTCTTCAGCACCACGGCGGCGATGCCGGCGCCGGCGGCGAGGATCGCGGCGAACAAGCCGGTCTTGGAGCCCTTCTTGTTCTTGCCCTCGATCTCGTCGCTGAGCTCCTCGATGCGGTCGGAGGCCTTGGACTGGAGCTGCTTGCCCTTCTTCTCGGCCTTCTTGCGGAGCTGGTCAGCCTCCTTCTCCAGCTTCTCGACCTTCTTCGTGATCCGCGTCTTACCCACGGGGTCCTCCTCCATGTTGGCGGCTGCGGTGCATCCGGCGGCGCGCCTGCGCCGCTGTGACGCTGTTCGCCGCGCGTGCCTCGATCATCGTCAACGACCCTAGCGCCCACCGACGGCACACGACCCGGTCAGGGGACCCCCTCCTCCCGACCGGGGGGGACCATCGTCCCTGCTCCGGCGACGACCCGATGCGTAGGGTCGATGCACATGGACGACGACACCACCGGGTCGTCGTCGGGAGGTGCGTGAAGTGGACGCGCCACAGGTCGAAGCGGCACCTGCGACCGCCGTCCTTCCCTCGGAAGGCGTGGACGCCCTGCTCGCCGAACTCGCACGCCAGGGCTACGAGGTGCGGGGCCCGACGCTGCGCGACGGGGTCATCGTCCACGACGTGCTCGACCATGCCGAGCAGCTGCCCCGCGGCGTTGGCGACCTCCAGGGTCCCGGCCGCTACCGCACCACCGAGCGGGGCGACGACGCGTACTTCGGCTACGCCGTGGGGCCCACCAGCGCCAAGCGCGAGCTGTTCCCGCCGCGCCAACCCCTGTGGAGTGCGGTCTCGGTCGGTGACGCGGACTTCGAGATCATCGAGGCGGACCGCGCCTCGCCGCGTGTCGCGCTGTTCGGCCTGCGCCCCTGTGAGCTCGCGGCGATCGCGATCCAGGACCGGGTGCTGCTCCACGGCGCGGTCCCCGACGAGGTCTACACCGCCAACCGGGCCGACCTGCTCCTGGTCGGGGTGGAGTGCGGCGACCCCGCCGCGACCTGCTTCTGCACCTCCATGGGAACAGGGCCGGGGACCGACCGGGGTGCCGACCTGCTCATGACCGAACTGCTCGAGGGCGACCACCGGTTCCTGGTGCGTGCGCCGACGGCCGCGGGTGCGGCCATCCTCGCGGCCCTGGACACCCGTCCGGCCACCGAGGAGGACCTGCGCGCCCGGGACACGGTGCTGCGCGAGGCCGCCGAGGGGATCGAGCGCCACCTCGACGTCGAGCCGATCCACGACCTGCTGCTCGGCAACCTCGAGCACCCGCGCTGGGACGACATCGCAGGGCGGTGCCTGGCCTGCGGCAACTGCACCCTGGTCTGCCCGACCTGCTTCTGCACCACCGTGGAGGACACCACCGACCTCGCCGGCACCAGCGCGCAGCGCGAGCGTCGGTGGGACTCCTGTTTCTCCCTGGACTTCACCCACACCGGACCGGCCAGCGTGCGCAACACCACCCGCGCCCGGTACCGCCAGTGGCTCACCCACAAGCTCGCCACCTGGATCGACCAGTTCGACACCTCCGGCTGCGTTGGCTGCGGACGGTGCATCACCTGGTGCCCCGTCGGCATCGACCTGACCGTCGAGGTTGCGACGATCCAGCGCACCTCCGAGGACCCCGCCGCCCCCGCAAGGAGTTGATCCCCGGACCCACCGCCGCAGCGTGCTCAGCTCGTGGAGATGCAGCGCCATGACCGTGCTTGACGCCCCCGTCGAGGTACCCACCCGCGGTGCCCTGACCAGCCGGCCGTACCAGGTCACCTCGGTGCGGCACCAGACCCACGACATCGTCACGATCGACGTGGCGCCCCAGCAGCACCCGATCGCCTTCAAACCGGGCCAGTTCGACATGGTCTACGTCTACGGCGTCGGTGAGGCGGCGATCTCCATCTCCTCCGACCCGGCGATGCCGGGGCTGCTGTCCCACACCATCCGTGCGGTGGGCTGGGTCACCAAGGCCCTCAACGACCTGCAGCCCGGCACCACGATCGGGATCCGGGGCCCCTACGGGCGACCCTGGCCCCTCCAGGAGGCCGAGGGCAAGGACCTGGTGGTGATCGCCGGCGGCATCGGCATGGCACCCGTACGCCCCGCGATCGTGCAGGCGCTGCGCCACCGCGAGCGGTTCGGGCGCATCGTGCTGCTCAAGGGCGCGCGCAGCCCCCGCGACCTGGTCTTCCGTGACGACCTGGACCGGTGGCACGCCGATCGGGGCATCGACGTCCACGTCACCGTCGACAGCGCGGTGCGGGGGTGGAGCGGACGGGTCGGGGTGGTCACCAAGCTGATCCCCCGGGTCCCCTTCGACCCGGAGAACAGCGTGATCCTGCTGTGCGGGCCCGAGGTGATGATGTGGTTCTCCGCCGAGGCCCTGCTGGCACGTGGTGTCCCCGCGGAACGCATCTACGTGACCCTGGAACGCAACATGAAGTGCGGTGTGGGCAGCTGCGGGCACTGCCAGCTCGGACCGGTGTTCCTGTGCCGCGACGGGCCGGTGTTCAGCTGGGACGAGGTGTCGGCCCTGCTCGACGTCCGCGAACTGTGAGGAGGTGGGTGCCGTGACCGACGAGATCGGCCGTCCGAGCGTCGCGGTGTGGAAGTTCGCCTCCTGCGACGGTTGTCAGCTGTCCCTGCTCTCCGCCGAGGACGAGCTGCTGACCATCGCCGGGCAGATCCACATCGCCTACTTCCTCGAGGCCACCCGCGAGGTCGCCGACGGCCCCTACGACATCTCGCTGGTGGAGGGCTCCATCACCACCCCTGCCGACGCCGACCGGATCCGTCGGGTGCGGGAGGTCTCCACCACCCTGATCACGATCGGGGCCTGCGCCACGGCCGGTGGGATCCAGGCGCTGCGCAACTTCGGCGACATGGAGGCCTTCCGCTCCCTGGTCTACGCCGACCCGAGCACCATCGACGCCCTGGCGGACTCCACCGCGATCGCCGAGCACGTCCCCGTGGACCTCGAGCTCAGGGGCTGCCCGATCGAGACCAGCCAGCTCGTGGAGGTCATCAACGCGATCCTGGCGGGCCGCAAGCCCGTCGCACCGACCCACTCGGTGTGCATGGAGTGCAAGCTCAGGGGCAACGTCTGCGTGACCGTGGCCGATGGCACCCCCTGCCTCGGGCCCGTCACCCAGGCCGGCTGCAACGCCCGCTGCCCGGCCTTCGCCCGCGGCTGCTACGGCTGCTTCGGACCCGCGGAGTCGCCCAACACCGCGTCCCTGGCGGCGTGGCTCACCGACGAGCTCGAGGTGGACCACCCCGACCTCGTGCGGCTGTTCCGCACCTTCAACGCCGACGCGCCCGCCTTCCGCCGCGAGTCGCGGCGCCACGAACC
>SKTN01000055.1 GCA_007117945.1 Nitriliruptoraceae bacterium
AGCGCACCGGTCGGTGGCTCGACCTGCTGGAGCAGAACTCCCCCACCGCGCCTCTGGCTGCGCCGCTGCTGGTCCTCCAGGGCGAGGAGGACTTCGTGATCCGGCCCGAGGTCACCCAAGCCCACGTCGCCGAGCGCTGCGCGCGGGGCGAGCAGGTCGAGTTGCGGATGATCACCGCGGCGGAGCACCTCACGGTCGTGTGGCGCAGCGACCAGGACGCCCTGGAGTGGACCGAGGACCGCTTCGCCGAACGACCACTGACCGGCGGCTGCTGAGCCGGGGCCACCACCCCTCGTTGCCGTCCGCGCCATGCCCCGACCGCCCCACGCCGACGACGCCGGGCGACGGATCACCCAGGATGCGGGGGCCTCACCATCGCCGGCGACGAGGACGAGGTGCCCGTCGCCACGGGTGTCCGTGACGCCGCTGTGGTCCACGAGCAGCCCTACGTGATCTGGGACGGCGCCGAGCTGCTGGCCGTCGAGCCCGTGGCGGTCGACGGGGACCGAGGGCGCCGCCGCGGCCCCGGCGGTGACGCCGGCGGGACGCGGGCGGTGATGACCACGGGGCGGGAGTGGTCCCGCTGGTCGGTGGCATCGGGCACGGTGACGACCTCGCCGGCACCAGCGATACCGTCGGCGACCCAGGCGCACACCGCGGCGTCCACGACGTCGTCGGGTGCCACCTGGTCGTCACCGGGGAAGCGGTCGGGCAGGACGACCCCGAGGCGCTCGAGCACGGCACGCCGGGTCGTGATGCCGGCCCAGGAGCGCTTGCGCGGCAGGGCGCCACCGGCCAGGACGGCGAAGGCGACCTCGGGGTGGACCTCCCGCAGGTCGTGACCGGCGGCGACCAGCGCATCGGCCTCGAGGATCGCGGGCACCAACCGCCAGGCCTGCATGCTGATCCCGCTCCCGAGCACCGCCACGGCCATGGCCGTCGCCGCGGCGTGATCGGCGACCTCGCCGGAGCGGGCCGCGTCGACGACGCTGCGCGGTGGGGCGGAGAACACGCTGCTCGCCCGACCGGGGAGCAGCACCCGGGCGGCCCGGTCGGCGTCCCGCGGGGCATCGAGCAGCCCGATCGGCATGTCCACGGCCACGGCAGCGGGAGCGGGACCCTCCAGCGCCGCAGCGAGAGCCTCGACCACCTCCACCTCGGTGACCACACCGTCGACGAGGGTGACCACGACCCACCCCGGCGCACACCCGTCGATCCCGAGCACCCGGCGTGGGGTCATGGCAGGACCTCGGCGGTGGCGTGGGCTGCCAGCCCCAGGTCGCGCAGCGTGCGGGCCAGGTCCGCGCGGAACAGGGCCTCGCAGCCGTCGGGGAACAGCCAGTGGTGGTGGCCGAAGACCTCCAGGCTCACCTGGCCGTGCAAGCGGCCCCAGGCCAGCAGCAGCAGGGGGCCCGCGGCCGGGTCCACGCCGGGGGGCAGGACGGGGTCGAAGGCCCCCGCAGGACCGAGGACCTCAGGGGTGCGCAGCACCGGATCGAGGTGCAGGGCACCAGCGGCGGCAGCCTCCAACAGCGGTCGGGCCAGGGCCTGGCCGACGCGCGACATCGCGGCCACGGTGGGGCCACCCGCCGGTGCCTGGTAGCCGGGGATCGGGTCGCCGAACAGCAGCCCGAACTCGTTGGGGTGGGTGACCGACCACCACCGGTAGGCCAGCGCGACCGCGACCAACCGGTCAGCCGAGCCACGGTCCTGACCCGCGACCTCGGGCACCTCGGGTGCCGGGCGGTCACGGGCCGGCAGGCCGTCGATGGCGATGCCCAGCGCCACCTCGAGGTGGTCGGCGAGATCGTGGTAGCCGTCGGCGATCAGCGTCGTGAGCAACCCGTCGCGGGAGTCGACGTAGCGGTACAGCCCGGCCGGGCTCATCCCCAACCGGCGCGCCACGGACCTGAGCGCCAGGCCCGCGGGGCCGACCTCCTGCACCTCCTCGAGGGCAGCGGCCCGCAGTTCCCGCCAGGTGCGCTGCCGGGCCTGCGCCCGGCGCCCCCGGGGCTCGGGCGCCCGCGCGGTGTCCGGCCCTGCGGGGTGGTCTGGCACCGGACGCCTCCTGTTCCTGCCCGCCGGGTGTCCGGCGGGGGCTGCCCTGTGGTGGGGTGGCCCGGCGGTGGGACGCACGCTGGCCGCCGGTGACCGTCTGGCGCACACCGTAGCGAAGAAACGCGAACATCGCTTGCAATGCGAACGCCGTTCGCGCATATTCGGGTCAAGCGCGAACAGCGTTCACTCAACAGCCGCCGGACGAGGCGGCCCTCCCAGGAGCCACGGATATGCGCATCACCGTCCTCGGCGCCGCCGGCGGTGCCGGCCAGGCCATCACCCACGAGCTCGCCGCCCGCGGGCACGAGGTCGTCGCTGCCAGCCGGAGCGCTGCGGCGCGCAGCTGGCCCAGCGGGGTCACGGCGCGCACCCTCGATCTCGACGACGCCGCCGCGACCACCGTCGCCTGCGCCGACGCGGACGTGGTGGTCATGGCCGCCCAGGTGCCCTACCAGCGCTGGTACACCGAGCTCCCCGGGATGGTCGAGCGCGCCGCCGACGCCGCGGCCGCGGCCGGGGCGCGCCTGGTGATGGTCGACAACCTCTACGCCTACGGCTCCCCCGGCACCCCGATGACCGAGGCCACCCCCGAGGCGGCCACGACCCGCAAGGGCCAGCTGCGCGCCAGCATCGCGCGACGGCTGCTGGAACGCCACGCTGCGGGCGAGGTGCGCGTCACCATCGGACGCTTCGCCGACTACTACGGCCCCTTCGACGGCAACTCCCTGGTGAACCAACTCATGCTCCAACCGGGGGTGGCGGGCAAGCGGGTACGCACCTTCATCGCCGACGACCAGCCCCACACCTTCCACTACCTGCCCGACGTCGCCCGCGGCTTCGCCACCCTCGTGGAGCGCCCCGAGGCCGACGGTCGGGTGTGGATCCTCCCCGCAGCGCAGGCGTGCACCCAGGCCGCGCTGCACGACCACCTCGACGCAGCGCTCGTCACCCCGGTGCGCCGCGGTCGGGTCACGCGTGCGATGCTGTGGCTGATCGGGCTGTTCAACGCCCAGCTGCGTGAGGCCCGCGAGGTCGTGCCGCAGTTCGACCGGCCCTACACCGTGGACGCCACCGCCTTCGAGGCCGCCTTCGGCGCGGTGGAGCTCACCCCCCACGCCGAAGCGGTGGCCGAGACGGTCGCCTGGCTGCAGGACCACGCCCCCACCCCCGCGTGAGCAGGCGGCACCAGGATCAGTGCGCGACCTCGGTCCCGACCTCACCGTGGAGCAGGCAGGCCGCGGTGTGGTCGGGGCCGGCCACCGCCTGCAGGGCCGGATCGATCCGCTCGCAGGCGTCGAACACCTCCGGACAGCGGGTCCGGAACCGGCACCCGGAGGGCGGATCGATCGGCGAGGGGACGTCGCCGACCAGCCGGATGCGTTCGCGCTTGCGCTCCCGGACCGGGTCGGGGATCGGGATCGCGGACAGCAGCGCCCGGGTGTAGGGGTGCTGGGCCGAGCGGTACAGCTCGAGGCGTTCCGCCTCCTCCACCACCCGTCCGAGGTACATCACCGCGATGCGGTCACAGATGTGCTGGACGGCGGCGAGGTCGTGGGCGATGAACAGGTAGGCGAGCCCGAGGTCCGACTGCAGCTCGCCGAGCAGGTTCATCACCTGGGCCTGGATCGACACGTCCAGGGCGGCGATCGGCTCGTCGCACACGATGAAGTCCGGTTCGCAGGCAAGTGCGCGCGCGATGCCGATCCGCTGGCGTTGGCCCCCGGAGAACTCGTGGGGGTAGCGGCCGGCGACCCGCGGGTGCAACCCGCAGCGCTCCAGCAGCTCCCCGATCCGGGCGCGGCGCGCCTGCGTGCCCTGGTGCAGGTCGTGGATGTCCAGCGCCTCCCCGATCGACTCCCCCACGGGCAGGCGCGGGTCCAGGGAGGCGTAGGGGTCCTGGAAGATCATGGCCGCGCGTCGCCGCCACCGTCGCAGGTCCCGTGTCGACAGCCCACGCACGTCCGTGCCGTCGAAGGTGACCCGCCCGGCGGTCGGCTCGACCAGGCGCAGGATCGCGAGGCCGGTGGTGGTCTTGCCGCACCCCGACTCACCCACCAGCCCCAGGGTCTCCCCCGCGCCGAGCGTCAGGTCGACCCCGTCGACGGCCCGCACGGTCTGCTTCGCGCGGCCGCGACCCACGGTGAAGTGCACGCTGAGGTCCTCGACCTGGAGCAGTGGCGCACTCACGCGACCCCCTCGTCCCGCGCGTCCGGTGGCTCGATCACGATGCGGTTCGCCGCGGCCGCCCGGGCGGCCTCCTCGGCGGGGACCTCGTAGAAGCTGCGCACCCAGTGGCCCTCCGCCACCTGCGTCAGGGGCGGGCGCTCAGTGGCGCACCGCTCGTCGTCGCGGTAGCTGCAGCGCGGGTAGAAGCCGCACCCTTGCGGCAGCGCCGTCGGCGCCGGCGGGAGGCCGGGGATGGCCGCGAGGTCGTGGCGCTCGACGTCACCGAGCACCGGCAGCGAGGCCTGCAGGCCGATGGTGTAGGGGTGGCGGGGCCGGGCGAACAACGCCTCCGCGGAGGCGGCCTCCACCACCTCGCCGGCGTACATGACGAGGACCCGGTCGGCGATGCCGGCCACCACACCGAGGTCGTGCGTGATCCAGATCACCGCCATACCGAGCTCCTCCTGGAGCTCGGCGACCAGGTCGGTGATCTGCGCCTGGGTGGTCACATCCAGGGCGGTCGTGGCCTCGTCGGCGACCAGCACCTCGGGGTCGCAGGACAGGCCGATGGCGATGACCACGCGCTGGCGCATGCCGCCGGAGAACTGGTGGGGGAAGTCGTCGAGCCGCTGCTCGGGCGAGGGGATACCGACCTTCTCCAGCAGGTCGACCGCCCGATCCCGCGCGTCGCGCTCCGACAGGCCGAGGTGGTGGCGCATCCCCTCGGTGAGCTGGCGGCCGATGGTGTGGACCGGGTTCAGCGAGGTCATCGGGTCCTGGAACACGAACCCGATCCGCTGGCCCCGCACCCGGCTGAGCTCCTGCTCGGTCATGGCGATCAGCTCGAGCTCCCCGCCGAGGTGGGCGGTGCCGGTCACCCGGCCGGGCGGGATCGGGATCAGCTTGGTGAGCGCCAGGGTCGACACGGACTTGCCCGACCCGGACTCGCCCACGATGGCCAGGGTCTCCCCGCGGCGCAGGTCGTAGTCGATCCCGCGCACCACCTCGGCACGACCCCGTTTGGTCCCGAAGCTGACCTCCAGGTCGCGGACGCTGAGCACCACCTCGTCGCTCACGTGACCCCCCGGGACTGGATGATGGAGCGCTGCTTGGGGTCAAGGGCGTCGCGCAGGCCGTCGCCGACCAGGTTGAGCGAGGCCACGGTGATGAAGATCGCGAGGCCGGGGAAGATGCTCATCCACCACGCGCCGGTGGCGATGAACCCCTGGGCGTCCAGCAGCATCAGCCCCCACGCCGGCCGGGGTGGCTGCACGCCGATGCCGAGGTAGCTGAGCGCCGCCTCGGTGAGGATCGCGAAGGCCAGGGACAGCGAGGTCTGCACGATCACCGGTGCGGCCACGTTGGGCAGGACGTGGCGGGAGATGATCCGCCAGTCGCTGGCACCGAGCGAGCGCGACGCACGGACGAAGACCTCCTCGCGCACCGACAGCACGGAGCCACGCACCACCCGGGCGAAGATCGGGGTGAACACCACCCCGATGGCGATCATCGTGTTGGTCAGACTGGGGCTGAGCACCGCCACGATCGCGATGGCCAACAGCACCACGGGGAAGGAGAACAGCACGTCCATCGCGCGCATCAGCACGATGTCGGTCCACCCGCCCCGGTAGCCGGAGACCAGACCGATCAGGGTGCCCAGCACCAGGGAGAACCCGACCGCGACGGCGCCGACCTGCAGCGACACCCGGGCCCCGAACAGCACGCGGGAGAACACGTCACGTCCGAGCTCATCGGTGCCGAACCAGTGGGCGCCGCTCGGCGGCTGCAGGCGCCGGGTCAGGTCGTCATCGGTGAAGGCGTAGGGCGCGACCACGTCGGCCAGCAGCGCGGAGAGGATCAGCAGGGTGAGCACGACCACCCCGGCGGCCGCCAGCCGGTTGGCGAACAGCGCGGACAGGGTCTCCTTCCACCGCGCCTCGGCCGGTTCGTCGGGGGCCTGGAGCTCCTCGTCGTCGCTCATGAGACGCTGATCCGGGGGTCGAGCTTGGCGTACAGCAGGTCGACGAGCAGGTTGATCAGCAGGAACCCGGTGGCGATCAGCAGCACCGCACCCTGCAGGGCCGGGTAGTCGCGCCGGACAACGGAGTCCAGGGCGTAGCGCCCGATGCCGGGCCAGGCGAACACCACCTCGACCACCACGATGCCACCGAGCAGGGTCGCGAGCTGCAGGCCCGTGACGGTGACCACGGGGATCCAGGCGTTGCGCAGCACGTGGTGGCGAAGGACGTAGCGGTCGGGCATGCCCTTGGCGCGGGCGAGGCGCACGTGCTCGGCGCTCATCGCCTCCAGCACGCTGGAGCGCACGAACCGGGTGAGGATCGCGCCGGTGACCACCCCGGCGGTCGTCGCCGGCAGGACCAGCCGCCGGATCGCCTCGACGGGGTCCTCCAGGGGCGAGACGTAGCCGGACGGGGGCAGCCACCCCAGGGTGCGGGCGAACACCAGGATCAGCAGCAGCCCGAACCAGAAGTCGGGGACCGACACCCCGATCTGGGAGAACCCCGAGGCGGCGTAGTCCACGGGCTTGCCCTGGCGTACCGCGGAGATGATGCCGGCGGGCAGGGCGATGGTGAGGCCGACGAACAGCGAGGCGACCGCCAGCAGGGCCGTCGCCGGCAGCCGCTGCAGCAGCGCTGCGGTGATGGGCTCCCCGGTACGGAAGCTGACGCCGAGGTCGCCGGTCAGGGCGCCTGTCAGCCAGGACCAGTACTGGACCAGCAGGGGCTGATCGAGGCCGGAGCGGGCGATGAGGGCGTCGTAGAGGTCCTGGTCGAACCGGGTCCCGAGCGCGGTGCGGACCGGATCACCGGGCACCAGGTGGATCAGGGCGAAGACGACGATGGAGACCCCGAGAAGCGCGACCAACGCCTGCGCGGTACGCCGGAGGACGTAACGCCCCACCCCTCACCTCCTCGACGCGGCCGCGGGCGGCCTTCGGGATCGTCGTGTGCGTCC